>DATAVW010000146.1:0-8279 GCA_036267515.1 Rhizomicrobium sp. | reverse complement strand
TAGCCAATGAATTTTCGGGGGCATCGACCGATCCCAGCCCCAACTTTGATAAAAACTCCGTGGAAGCAGCGAATAAGTGGCTGAGAGGGGGTTGGCGGTAGACTGCGCACACCGCCAGTACATTTCTTTTTTGAGATCAATCTCTTGCAGGATTAACGCAAGCCGCGGATAGCTCGACTCTATTTCCGCTGTCACGCGGCGTGCGAATGCAGGAGAGAGCCTCACCTCAGCCAGTGCACGCGCTGCGCGCGATGTATTCCCTGTTCTCAATTTTTGGCGGTACGTCTGCACAGGCAGCACTGGTTTTATTGTCTTGATGAGCATATTATCTGTATACGCATAAATGACGAATAGACGGACAATGAAGTATGGCGCACCGAACGTGTGGTGCTTTTGGTTGGCAGATCCAGTCCTGAAGGCAGATCGACAGCGATAAGCCGGTTTCGTCGCTTCATCTTACATCTATTGCCGTCAAAATCTGTTTTGGATGATGCAGGCCCGATTACATGAATATTCCCCACCGTGCGACACTCCGGTACGGCGCGCTTGCCGCGGCGCTCGTCTGTATACAAATCGCGGTGCTGCACGCATTCGGTCAACCGTTTGTCGCCGCGAGTGGACGAATCCTGTTGTGGGTGAATGATCCCTTTAGTCCGGACACGTCGCAACAGCTGGCCGACTGGTACAGCTTCTCTCACATCATCCACGGATTCATTTTCTTCGGGCTGCTCCAGCTTGCCGCGCCGCGCCTGTCCTTTGGTGCGCGCTTTGTGATTGCGATGGCGGTCGAGATCGCCTGGGAACTGACTGAAAACACGCCCATGGTCATCCAGCACTATCGCCAGCAGGCGCTTGCAGCCGGTTACAGCGGGGACAGCATCCTCAACTCTGTCTCCGATACGGTGATGATGTCCGCCGGGTTCCTCTTCGCCTCATGGGCGAGTTTCCGCTCGGTGCTCGTGCTGGCGATAGGCTTGGAAATCTTCACGGCGTGCACGATTCGCGACAACCTGACGCTCAATGTCCTCAACCTCACCGCACCTGCCGAATGGGCTCCCATCCAGGCCATCCACAATTGGCAGGCCGGCGCCAAACGCTAATTGGGTCGAGTTCGTTTCCGATCCGTTGGAAACCCTTTGTCTCCGGATGCACGCGGGCTAGAGAGTTCAGATGCCGGCTCCGTTAATCCAGCTCCGTGACATCGCTGTGCGCTTCGGCGACTCCCAAATCCTGGATGGCGCAGAGCTTTCGATCAGTGCCGGAGAACGCCTGTGCCTGGTGGGACGCAACGGTTCCGGGAAATCAACGTTGCTCAAGATCACGGCCGGGCTGCTCGAGCCCGACACGGGAACCCGCTTCGCACAGCCCGGGACCACCATCGCGTACCTTCATCAAGAGCCGAATCTTTCGGGCTTCGCCACGACCCGAGACTACGTCCAGGCGGGGCTTGGCGAGAGCGATCATACCGACCGGACCTTCCATCTTCTCGGCAAGCTGGGGCTTTCGGGCGATGAAGCGCCGGAACACCTTTCCGGTGGCGAAACACGTCGTGCGGCGCTGGCTCGCGCTTTGGCCAGTGCACCGGACATCCTTCTTCTGGACGAGCCGACCAATCATCTCGACCTGCCGGCGATCGAATGGCTGCAAGAGGAGCTTTCCTCCCTGGCATCCGCGTTGGTCCTGATCAGTCACGACCGGCGCTTTCTGAAGGATCTGTCGCGCGCAACTGTGTGGCTCGATCGCGGACGCACCCGCCGGCTGGAGCAGGGCTTCGCGTCGTTCGAGGATTGGCGCGATGAGGTTTTGGCAAATGAAGAAACGGAGCGACACAAGCTCGACCGGCGGATCGCCACGGAAGAGGACTGGGTACGATATGGCGTCAGCGGGCGCCGCAAGCGCAACCAGGGGCGACTCGCGCGATTGCGAGAGCTGCGGACCGAGCGACGCGAGCAACTCAGCGTCACTGGCGCTGTAAACTTTGCCCCATTGGAAGAGGCGGCTGTAAGCACGCGGCTGATCGAAGCCAAAAGGATTTCGAAGTCGTACGGTGACAGATGCATCGTCCGCGACTCTTCCGTCCGGATAACGCGCAGCGATCGTGTTGGAATCATCGGACCGAACGGCGCGGGAAAGACAACCCTGCTGAATATGTTGATCGGCCGCCTTAAGCCGGACGAGGGTAACGTGAAAATTGCCGCAAGCACCACGTTGGCGCTTCTGGATCAGAGCCGCGCGGCATTGGATCCGGATACCACCGTGAGCGCGGTTCTCACCGGCGGGATTGGCGACACGGTGGATGTTCGAGGACGGCCGCGTCATGTCGTGAGCTATTTGAAAGATTTTCTGTTCACCACTCAGCAGGCCCGTACCCCCGTGCGCATACTTTCGGGCGGTGAGCGGGCTCGCTTGTTGCTCGCAAAAGTTCTGGCACAACCCTCGAACCTTCTCGTGCTCGACGAGCCTACCAATGATCTCGACCTGGAGACGCTCGAGCTTTTGGAGGAGATGCTTGCGAGCTACCCCGGCACGGTATTGGTCGTGAGCCATGACCGCGATTTCCTGGACCGCGTCGCCACCTCTGTCCTGAGAGCGGAAGGCGACGGCCGGTTTGTGGAGTACGCCGGCGGCTATAGCGACATGGTAGCTCAACGCGCCAAAAATCTTGCCGTCGTGACACCCACGCCCGCCAGGCAAACAAAGCCGTCTTCCAAAAGACGCCGGGAGCGAGACGAAGAACGCCGCAAGCTTTCCTTCCACGAGAAGCACGCGTTGGAAACCTTGCCTGCTCAGATCGCCGCCCTGGAAGGGGAAATTGCGGACTTGCGAGAAAAACTGGCGGACACCGATTTGTACGTGCGAGATCCGCGCTCGTTTGCGGCGCTCTCCAGCAGACTGGAGGAAGCGCAAGCCTCGCTGGCGTCATCGGAGGAGCGGTGGCTCGAACTGGCCGTATTGAACGACGAGATCACCCGCTCGCTCGCCAATTGAATCCACCCTGCAGCGCGCCAATTTTTCATGTGCGAACAAGATCGGCGACGAAATTGGACACCCAGGTCTTCCCAAAATCGGCGGAGAAGGACTGTTCGAAGTGGTAGCTGTCCGGCCCCTTCGGCGTCCATTGCTGGCGCACCAGCATCGTACGCCCCTTATATGTGTCCTGCCCCATGAACGTGCCCACGCCATCGTGGAATTCGCCGATCGCAGGCGCGCCCACATCTTCGCCTTGTGGGAAGTAGAGATTCCACTGGTGAGTTGTCTTGTCGTAGAAGAACAGGTTCAACACCTGCAGATGGCTCGGCCCATCGGCCTCGATGGTTTCGAGGTCGCCGTACCCATCCAGAATCTTCCTGGTGGTCTTGATCCCGTCATAGGTGACCCATTTGTTCGGCTCCCCGAACGGATCTGGCGCGCGGCGGATGTGGGTATGAAACCTTCCGACCGCGAAGTCGAAATCGTGAACACCGTCATGCAGCGGCGCGAGCGGCTCCGCGAAGGCCGGCGATGCAATCGCAAATGCCGCCAGAGCGAGGATAAAGCGGTTCATCGTGCGTGGCCTTTCGTGCGCGTGTAGGTGTTGACCCAGTTCAGTTCCCACGTCTTGCCGCCGTCATCGGAAAAATATTGTTCGGACGATGCGCGGTCCGCACTTTCTTCCTTCGAGATGAAGCGCACGAGGATGCTGCGGCCGTTCTGCGTATCCGGCCCGATGAATTCGATGCCGCCGTTCCGCGATTCTCCATGAAGCGGGATTCCGAACGTCGCGTTTCCCGCGCTCATGAAGTTAAGACTCCATTGCTGCGCGGTGGGATCGTAGAGGCGGATCGCTACGAAGTTCAGATGTCCCGCGGCGCCATCCTCTTTCACTTCGGCAATGTTGGCTCTTCCGCCCCACGCAGGCATTACGGTCTTGGTGCCGTCATAGGTCACCCAGTCGTTCGCATGTGCGAGAGGGTGCATCAGGCGCTTGGTGTGGATCGTCCATGTGCCGACTTCGGAGTCGAAATCGTGAAGGCCATCACGCGCCAACGCTGGCGGCGCGGCCAGCAAGGCCAGGGCAAGCAAAGCAAAACGTTTTCGCGATACCATTCGAACGCCCTCGCAGGTTATGATGCGAACAAAGGGAGTTAGGACGCGCGATGTCGACCATTCAATTCCGTACCAAAACGCCACCTGGTGGCATTCCCACCACCGTAAAGGGCTGCCCCTTGCGCACTGCGGTGAGTGTCATCGGCGGGCGGTGGAAGCCGCTGGTGCTGCATTATCTGCTGCAAAGCCCCCGCGGCTTCGGCGAATTGCGGCGCGCCTGCGACGACGTCGCGAACAAGACGCTGGCAACACAATTGCGTGAGCTCGAACGCGACGGGCTGATTTCGCGCACGGTCAATAACGATGCGAGGCGGAGCGTTTGCTATGCACCGACGGAGGATGGCGTGGCGATGCAGCCTGTCATTCGCACGCTGGTGGATTGGGGCAATCGGCGACTCGCTGATGCGCGAGCAGCGCGCGCGTCGGCGTCTAAATAGCTGCGACGACGGCTGCTGGGCAGGTCGCGGCGTAAATGTCTATTGCGCTGCTATTTTTATGAGGGGCGACTGGGAAAGGGGCCGATGGGAAATGGCTGCTCGTCGCGCACGAAGATGATGTAAGCGACAAGCTCCCACAAATACTGCACCAGATTCACGCAGAAGTGCCGCAACTCCTTGTTCACCCGTCCGCTGAGCGCCAGCATGAGAAACTGCACCAACCCCAGCAGCAGCAGTATCCAGAAGACGAACCACGCGACGAAGGCGAAGCCGATCGCATAGAGCAGACGTACTACCGGAAAGGCGGGTCGCGTCTCCTGGACGGGTGGAACGGTCTGGGCGCCATTGGCGGGGTGGCTGTCGGTCACGGCACGCTCCCTTTCATTCCCGAGATGTATGGTGAATGTGTGCCGGTTCAAGCATTCTGCCGCGGCCAGCGCCACGCGCGCAGGGCATCGAGCGGGCTCGCCAGCAGCAGGCCGGCGAAATAGCCGCCGATATGGGCCTCCCACGCAACGGTATGGATGCCGGGCCCGGTGCCGAAACCCGTGACGCCAATCACCGCGTTCATCCCGATCCAGACCACCGACCAGAGGATCACGATTCGGGAAAAGAGCGGGTGCAGCGGCGCATATGGCCCCTCCGGCATCATGCGGAAGGCGGCGCCCATCAGCCCCGAAATCGCCGCCGAGGCACCGATCACCGGTGACGTCGAGCCCCAGTTGAGCACCAGGTGAAAGGCAGCGCCGGCGATTCCGCATATCAGGAAGAACAGAAGAAACAGCACCGCGCCGTAGCGCCGCGCCACCACGCTGCCGAACGGCAGCAGCCAGATGGTGTTGACCACCACATGCGTCCAGTCGGCATGGAGGAAGATGTAGCTCACGAAGGGCAGCGCCCGGTCGAACAGGCTGCCGCCATTCATCAGATGGTTAGCGAGAAAGGCATGGGAGTACCGCGCGGGCACAAAACCGAATTGGACAAAGATCTGTGCCCTGTCGTCGGGAAACACGAATTGGGACAGGGCTTCAATGGCAAGAAGAACGGCTGCCAACACCAGCACAACGGCCGGCGCGCGCAGGAAGGGCTGCCGGCCACCAGGTTGATGAAAAAATGCCATGAGGTCAGCTCATCGCCGGGTACGATATCCCGACACTCTTGGTCTGAACCCTGCCGAATCCTGCATTGCTTCTCATAATAGGACGGTCGCGGCCCGTCCACCGGCGGCGAACGACAGCGGGAGCGGCGGGCCAGCCTTCCGGCGCAACGCACGCGATTGCGTCCCGCGGTGAAACAGCCTCAGCGTTAATTTCGCTTCAGGCGATGGCATGGGCGTTGCTCAACGGTCTTCCGGATGCCGGAGGCCTGAACATGCGCGCTGCAACCCTGTCGATGTTCGCTGCCCTGTTGGGAAGCGTGGCGGCACAAGCCGCTCTTGCCGCCGATTACGATGCGGCGGGCGACTACAACAATCCCTACGGCATGAGCTCCTCGCAGGAGAACGCGCCCATCGATCCGTCGCTGCGCGACGCCAACGGCAATCTCAGCGTCGTCAACGGCGTCTTCACCAGCTCGAACATGGGCCAGGCGAGCGTGCAGCAGATGAGTTCGCTTGGCGCCTTCAACAGCGGCAGCACACTCAACACGGGCGGGGTCGGATTTGGCAGCGGCAACGTCGCCCAGGCGCAGGCGATCGGCAACCAGCTGAATGTGGTGACGGTCGGCAGCGGCAACACGGTCATCGTGAATTCGCATCAGACCAACAACGGCGACCAGAGCGCCACCGTGAACGAAAACGGCAACTAGAAAACCGGATGAAAAGGGAAGCCCCGCCCATGACGCAGCGCGGACGACATCACCTCGCAAAGCCGCTGGCTCTCACGATCGCCATGATCGCGCTGTCCGGCTGCATGAGCACCACACCGGATGCGACCGGCCGTTATGCCGCGCCGATCGGTGGAGCGCCGGTGATTGCCAACGAAACACCCTATTCCGATGCGCTGCGCTGCATGGCGGGCTACACGGCGCGGCGGCCACTGCGAGTGGCCGTCGGACAGATTGCCGATTACACGGGCAAAATCGAATCCGACAACAGCGGCCGCAAGATCACCCAGGGCGGCGCCCTGATGGCGATGTCCGCGTTGGCCAAGGCGGGCGTGCCGCTGGTGGAGCGTTTCGATACGTCGGTCGCCGAACTGGAACTGAAATACGCCAACAACAAGCTGATCGGCAGCGAGAAGGCGGCCCCGGGAACGCCTGGCGATTACCGCAAGATTTTCGCGGGCTCCATTCCCGGTTCGGACTACTACCTCGTCGGCGGCATTACCGAACTCAACTTCAACATCTATTCGGAAGGCGGGAGCGCCGATGGCGGCCAAACGGCCACCGATGGCGTCAAGGGCACCGCCGGCATCAGCAGCTATGTGATGAATGTCGGCCTCGATCTGCGGCTGGTCGATACCAGCACCCTCGAAGTGGTCGATGTGATCTCCTACCAGAAGCAGATTGTCGGTCATCAGGAGCAGGCCGGCGTGTTCGATTTCCTGGGACACAGCTTCTTCGATGCCAGCATCGGCGACAGCGCGCTCGAGCCCCTTCAATTGGCAGTGCGCTCGACGATCGAGCGCGCAGTTCTCGAAATGGTGTCACGACTCTACAAGGTGCCGGGTTCGGGCTGCGCTTCCGCCATTGGCACCGCTGCCGATCCGCTTGCGGGGCCCGGTGAACGCGCTCGCATGGTGCCGGCTGTCGTGAACACGGCCGCCGCTGCCCCGGCGCCGCGGCATGCAGCGCCCCAGCCCTACGCCCCACCGCCGCAGCAACAGTACGCGCAGCAGCAATATGCGCCGCCGCAGCCTTCCTACGCACCCTCGAATCAGTATCCCCGCGCCGCCAGCGCACCTTCAAATCCACAGGAGCAAAGCAATGACTCGAATCGCCCGGATCCTTATCGCTTCTACAGCTCTAACGATCCTGCCACTGAGCCTAGCCTCCGCCGACGGGAATACTGAGGACCAAAGCGACATCGTCAACAACCAGGTCACGTTTTCCGATTCGATTTCGCACGTGAATCTGGATGTCGGGGATATCTGGGGCGATGTGAGCGGGCAGTCGGTCGCGGGCGGCAATTCGCTTGACGTGACAACCATGAACGACACCAACGTCACCACCACGCAGTATACGCAGAGCGGCGCCATTGCGGCAGACCTGAACGCCAATGCGCGCCAGATTAGCGGCGATGTGGACTTGTCGGCGCAGGCATTCTGCAATTCGGTCAGCGTTTCGACCGACCCCAACAATGTCAGCGTCTACAACGCCCAGGAATGCCACGCCTCCGACCCGTCCACCCTGGTGAACGCGACCGTGCAGGATGTCGGCGGCAATGTTTCGGTGTCCGGCAGCAGCATCGGCAACAGCTTCGAGGAAGACACCAACGCGCCGAATGCGCAGGTGCAGAATTATCAGTTGAACGACTCGAACCTGGCCGCCACGGTGAACTCCAGCGTGTGGAGCGTGAAGGGCAGCGTGAGCATCGCTGGAGCGGCCATCGGCAATTCCGCACAGATCATCCATTACGGCACCGGCAACTGATGTCACCACGGCGTCTCCCGATCGGGGCGCGGGGGGAGATTCCGACGGAGGGAGGGCGAATGCCCTCCCTCTTTTTTTGTGCGCAGGCATGGCTAAGGTGCGCCGCATCACGGAGGGGCCGATGTCGAATCCTGCACAGGCAGTTAAGGAAATCACCTTGCGCGG
>DATAVW010000145.1:0-13306 GCA_036267515.1 Rhizomicrobium sp. | reverse complement strand
TGTGTAAGAACCGCCAGATCTACGGCCGTGTCGCTTCCAATCGACAGTGTGATCAAGCGCTGCTTTTCCGGAGATACTTCCAGTTCGAGGACCGCAACCTGATCCTGCTCGGGCCGGAGTTCTGTCTGTACAGGCCGGGCTCCCTCGCAACGCAACGAGCAGATGCATTCTTTGCCAGGAAGTCCCCGCAGGCCCACATAAATCAGCAGCTCAGATTGCGGGATACCTTCCAGAGCAAAAGAAATTGTCGCTGTGCGGTAACCGCGTGTCCAGCAACCCCAATCCTCTGTGGGCCACCAGGCGGAGCCGCTGCGATAGATCTCGCCGTTTTCGAGGCCCCTCCAGAGGATAACATCCGCACCTCGCCAGAGGGAATGCAGAGCACCGCATTCAGCGGCGGGTGGCCGCGGTGTAGCGTCACGAGTGCCGCCGCCCGTGGGCGACCATGACCGAAGTTGCGACACAATCTGATCCGCGATTTGATGCCAGCTGCGCGGGCGGAATTCGGTCGTAATTTTCGCTTCCCGCGCGGTCCGGTATTTCGGATCGGTCATGAGCCGCTCGATTTTCGCGAACAGCTCGTTCTCAGAGCCGATATCGAAATATTCTGCGAACTCGCCTCCAGCCTCGGGCAAGGAAGAAACGTTCGCGACAACCGGTATCTTGCCGTAGCAGAGCGCCTCAGTGACAGGCAGTCCCCAACCTTCGTAAAAGGTGGGATAAAGTGTGCAAAGACAATTTTCGTAGAGGGCCGCAAGGACAGGATCAGAGACATTTTGCAGCATCACGACGTGGCTGCTTAAAATCTCGCTGGCACGTAGCAGATGATAAACATTATCATTAAGCCAGCCGTCCTTGCCCACGCACACCAGTTTCGGAACGTTGCGGATCCCGTGCTTCTTGATGAGGCGCAGCCAGACGGCGAACGCCACCGCGTGGTTCTTTCGAGCCTCGATGGTCGCAACGCAAAGGACGTATTTTCCTTTTTTCAGCTCGTGAGTCTCGAGGAAATAGTCTGTGTCTTCCGGGACGTATTCTGAAGACAGCGCCTCTACAGAGCCTCGAAAATCCGCATCGAGCGACACAACAGCGGCGTCGCCGATTTCACGCCCGAGCTTTGTTGCCACAGTTTCCAGATCGCCCTTCGTGGCCCGGGAATTCACAAAAAAGAAGTCGGCATGGTGGAAGACACCGGCGATCCAGGAGAGGAAATCCCGCCTCAGGTCTGCCGCGCAGTATTCCGGCGTCATGATCGGAATGAGATCGTGGACGAACGGAACGTAAGTTAAACGGCTCACGGACAGCGCAACCCGCAGATTGAGAAAATAGTTGCGCTGCCACCACGAAGTACCAAGATCGAGCAAAATGCTGCCTTCCGGAAACCGGAACGCCGGTGCCCCACTTTGCAACCGCTCCAACGCCGCAAGTAGCTGCCTCCATTCATCGCTGGCAGAATCGCCGCCTGCAACCGCGCTTTGACAGAAATGCTCGAAAAGGCTGCCCGGGATTTCCACCCAACACCCGCGATCCTGTGCAAAGCAGACAATCGAATATTCGAGGTCCACCGGCCCGGATTCGCCGATTGCCTTGATGACTTCCATCTGAACGCGCTGAATCCCCGTGGGCAGGCGCGAACTCTGGAAATACGCCATCAGATCACTGACTTCGAACACGACAAACAGTGCGCCGGGGGCAGCCGGTTGCTTTCGCTTACCGGCGCTGGAATACGACAAGATTTCTGCCCCCCGCCTCCGCGGCGTTGCGGCCCGGTTCTGGAGCGCGTCGATCTCGCCGTGCGCGTCAATCAGCCTGGGGTCGAGCGCCACCGCCTGGCTGTAGCATTCAATCGCGGCTGAGACTTTGCCTACGATCTTCATGAGATGTCCAAGTTGGAGATGGGCGTCCGCATCGACCGGATTAAGCTGGATGGCTTTGCGATATGCGGCTTCCGCCGCCCTGTTGTCCCCTAGCTCTTTCGCAGCATGACCCAACTGAATCCAGATTGTTTCCAGGTTAGGGTTCGTGCGCAGCACCTCTTCGTAGTGTTCCCGGGCCGCCCGCCAATCTCGGGCATTACGGGCATCGTCAGCTTTGCTGCGGAGTTCGGCTGCCGATCGCTTCTGCATCGCGTCTATCTCGCTCTGGGCATCCTTCAGATTGGGATCAATAGCGATGGCTCGCCCATAGGCTTCCGCAGCGGCAGCCCACTGGCCCTGTATCTTCATTACATGACCGAGCTGCAGGTGGCCGTCAGCATCGCCCGGATTGAGCTGCAGCGCACGCCGATAGGCGACTTCCGCTGCGGAATGGTCCCCCAGTTCCTTCGCAGCGTGGCCAAGCTGAATCCAGATAGGTCCGAGGGAGGAATCGAGGCGCAATGCCTCTTCGTAATTGAGCCGGGCAGCCGTCCAGTCGCGCGCGTCCCGAGCACGATCGCCTTTCGCGATTGACTCACGCACCGCACTTTTACCGCCGCTCAAGGCTGCCCTGCCCGCTACAACTGGCTCAGCATTCATAATAGCCACACGCCCCGCCGAAGAGAATTGATCCGGGCAGCGGATACAGGATTTCGCGGCATCTGTGAAGGCGATCCGGCAGCGGAACGCTTGGGCAAGTGGCTACAGAGCGGCGCTATCGACGTTTCTTCGCTCTGGAAGGAGGCAAGGTTGGGTACCCGAAAGTCCGGCAATATTCGTGCAGATGCCTCAAGGTTGCGCGCTGCTGTGCCGAGGACAGCACTTCAGCGTATTTGCCGATACGGCGATCGCCCACATGCCCCGGGTGCCAGTGCGTGAGCGGATCGAAGCTGTTCGGGTTTGGTTTCCTGCCAAAAGCACCCTTTCGCCTGAGCGCTTCGACTTTTCTGGTCACATTTTCAGGCGTGAGATTCGAACGGATTTTCTCCAGGATATCGCGGTTAACGGCCGCCCCAAGATAGGAGGCGATCCTGGTGAGGCTGGTTCGGTTCTGGGTGAACCTGCTTTCGTAGCGCAGCAGCAGATGACCGCCGGAATTCGCCAGTTCCAAAACGGCCGCGGCACCCGCCGATACCTCCTCCAGACAAGTATCGAATTCGTGATCGAACCGCTGCATCAGCGATGCGATGGCATCGCGCGGCTCCCGCACGCTGATCAACACTGTCCCTCCAGTGAAGCGCACCAGAAAACGGAGCGCTGGCGATGGAATGTGCGTCTTGATGATGAGGGAGTCGGTTTGTCTAGCGGCGGGCGGGAATGTCGCCACGTCTTCGGCGTAGAAGGACCTGACCGGGCGCCGGTCGCCAGAAGCGCGGACAGAAAACCGCATTAGTTGAATGACGGCATTGTAGAGCCAGGTCGAGCCGCTGCTCTTCAGCCCGGCGCACAATACAATTCGTCCACCCGTCTTCATTCTGCCGCTCTTCTGGGACGACAATATCCTGAAAGACTGTGATATATCTCGGCCATGGTGAACAAACCAACGGCCCCACCAGATCAGGGCTGGAATGAAACGCGGGCCCGTGCAGCGATCGCGCCGCATGTGAAGACGCCGGGCGGGTTGCTGCCAGCGCTACACGCGCTTCAGGCAGAGTTCGGTTGGATTCCAAATCCGGCTGTTGTGCTGCTGGCGCATGAATTCAATCTCAGCCGGGCGGAAGTTTACGGCACTGCCAGCTTCTATCACGACTTCCGGCTGGAAGGCCCCGCTGGACGGCATGTGCTGAAGCTGTGCCGGGCGGAAGCCTGTCAGGCCGTGGGCGGAGAGAAACTTGCCGCGGCAATGAAGCAGCATCTGACGCTCGACTGGAATGAGACAAGCGCCAACGGCGCGTGGACGCTTGTACCGGTGTTCTGCCTGGGGCTGTGCGCCTCCGGACCTTCGGCGATGATCGATGGTGAACCCGCCGCGCGGCTCGATGACGAGAAACTCATCGCTATTCTCGATGAGGTAGCACTATGATGCGGGTGCGTGTTTCCCACGATGCTGCGTCGATTGCTGTTGGTGGATTTGCGGTGGCGCGCGCCTTGCGCGAAGCGGATGCGCAGGTGTTGCGTGTGGGCTCACGCGGACTGTTCTGGCTCGAGCCATTGGTCGAGATCCAAACGCAGAGCGGCTGGCAGGCATTTGGACCTGTGACAGCCACAGACGTTCCGTTGATTCTGAAATCTGTTGGTGCCGGCGTGCCGCATCCGCTGGCGCTCGGCGATATCGAGGAGCATCCGTTTCTGAAGGAGCAGACGCGACTCACCTTTTCTCGCTGCGGCACGGTCGATCCCGCTTCGCTCGATGACTATGCAAACGCAGGCGGCCTCGAAGGACTGAAGCGCGCCATTGAAATCGGGCCGGAGAAGATTCGCGAAGAGGTTGCGGCTTCGGGATTGCGGGGGCGCGGCGGCGCGGGCTTTCCGGCAGGCATCAAATGGAACAGCGCCGCGCTGGCGAGCGGGAACCAAAAATACGTTGTCTGCAATGCGGATGAAGGCGACTCCGGCACCTATGCTGACCGCATGCTGATGGAGGGCGATCCGTTCCTGCTGATCGAGGGAATCATCATTGCCGGCATCGCCATCGGCGCGAGCAAAGGCTACGTCTACATCCGCTCCGAATATCCGCACGCCATCGCCGCCATGCGCCACGCGATAAAGGTTGGCCGCGAGCATGGTTTGCTTGGCGAATCCGTGCTGGGCTCGCGGCACGCGTTCGATCTCGAAATCCGAATGGGTGCGGGCTCCTATGTTTGCGGCGAAGAGACCGCACTCCTCGACTCACTCGAAGGCAAGCGTGGTCAGGTGCGCGCCAAGCCACCATTGCCGGTGCATGTCGGCCTGTTCGGCAGCCCCACCATCATCAACAATGTCCTGACCTTCGCCGCTGCGCCCACCATTCTGGCCAATGGTGGCGCCTTCTATCAGAGCTTCGGCATGGGGCGGTCGCGCGGCACCATGCCCATTCAGCTGGCCGGCGACATCAAATATGGCGGACTCTTCGAAACAGCCTTCGGCCCCACTTTGGGCGAACTGATGAAAGACATCGGGGGCGGGACGCGATCAGGCCGGCCCATTCGCGCAGTCCAGGTCGGCGGTCCGCTGGGCGCCTATTTCCCCCCTGCCCTGTTCGATACGCCATTCGATTACGAGGCGTTCACGGCTAAGGATGGTCTCATCGGCCATGGCGGCATCGTGGTGTTTAATGATACGGTAGATATGGCGCATCAGGCGCGTTTTGCCATGGAGTTCTGCGCGATAGAGTCCTGCGGCAAGTGCACCCCGTGCCGAATCGGCTCGGTCCGCGGGATGGACGTCATCGACCGCTTGTTAGCTGAGCCGGACAATGCCGCGCAGGTGGCGCTGCTGAAGGATCTGTGTGACGTGATGAAGTCAGGTTCGCTGTGCGCTCTTGGGGGTTTTGTGCCGTATCCGGTGATGAGTGCGCTACAACATTTCCCGGAGGATTTTCGTCCCCGATGCTAGTGCAGGAGACCGACTACGGCACGCCACCTGCGAAATCCGAGAAGCAGGTCCAGCTAACCATTGACGGCAAGCAGGTGGAAGTGCCGGAAGGCACATCCATTATGCGCGCCGCCGCTATGGCTAGTGTGTCGGTGCCGAAGCTGTGCGCCACGGATTCGCTGAATGCCTTCGGCTCCTGCCGCGTGTGTCTGGTGGAGATAGAGGGGCGGCCCGGCACGCCTGCCTCCTGCACCACGCCGGTCGCAGAGGGCATGAACGTTCGCACGCAAAGCGAGCGGCTGACAAAGCTGCGCCGCGGCGTGGTCGAGCTTTACATGTCGGACCACCCTGCAGACTGCAACGGCGTGGGCGGCGAATGCGAGTTGCATGGTATGGCGCGCGCGCTGGGCGTCAATGACATCCGCTACGGCCGCGAAGGCGAAACGCATCTCGACAATCACGCGGACAATTCCAATCCCTATTTCCGGTACGATCCGGCGAAATGCATCGTGTGCTTCCGCTGCGTGCGCGCCTGCGAAGAGGTGCAGGGTACCTTCGCGCTGACGGTTGAAGGCCGCGGTTTTGGCTCGCGGGTCACTGCAAGCGCATCCGAACCATTCCTCGAATCCGAATGCGTCTCCTGCGGCGCCTGCGTGCAGGCCTGCCCCACCCCGGCGCTGATCGAAAAGTCCGTGCTGGAAATGGGTGAGCCGGAACACTCTGTCGTCACCACTTGCGCCTATTGCGGCGTGGGCTGCGCCTTCAAGGCGGAGATGAAGGGTGATCAGGTGGTGCGCATGGTGCCGTGGAAAGATGGCAAGGCGAACCACGGCCATTCCTGCGTGAAGGGCCGCTTCGCCTGGGGTTATGCCAACCACAAGGACCGCATTCTGCATCCCATGATCCGCGGGAAGATCACCGATCCGTGGCGTGAAGTGAGCTGGGAGGAAGCGTTCGCCCACACGGCTTCTGAATTCAAGCGCCTCCAGCAGACCTACGGCTCGCGCTCGATCGGCGGCATTACCTCGTCGCGCTGCACCAACGAGGAAACTTACATCGTCCAGAAGCTGGTGCGGCACGTGTTCGGCAACAACAACGTCGATACTTGCGCACGCGTCTGCCATTCGCCCACCGGCTACGGCCTGAAAACGACGCTCGGCACCTCCGCGGGCACCAACCATTTCGATTCCGTCGACTATTGCGACGTGATGGTGGTAATCGGCGCCAATCCGACCGACGGACATCCCGTGTTCGCCTCGCGGATGAAGAAGCGGCTGCGCGAAGGTGCAAAGCTGATCGTCATCGATCCGCGCCGCATTGATCTGGTACGCGCGCCGCATGTGGAGGCGGCCTATCACCTGCCGCTGAAGCCCGGCACCAACGTGGCGGTGCTCACGGCGATGGCGCATGTGATAGTCACCGAAGGGCTGGTGAACGCATCCTTTGTTGCCGAACGCTGCGATACCGAAACGTTCGCGGAATGGAAGACGTTCGTCGCCGATCCTTCGCGTTCTCCGGAGGCGGTGGAAAAATTCACCGGCGTGCCGGCGAACGATCTACGCGAAGCGGCGCGGCTTTATGCGCGCGGTCCGAACTCCGCCTTCTACTACGGACTTGGTATCACCGAGCACAGCCAGGGCACGACGGCGGTGATGGCGCTCGCCAATCTCGCCATGGCGACCGGCAACATCGGACGGGAAGGCACCGGCGTTAATCCCTTGCGCGGGCAGAACAACGTGCAGGGCTCGTGCGACATGGGCTCATTCCCGCACGAGCTCTCCGGCTATCGCCATATCTCCGATCCCGCGTTGCGCGCGCTGTTCGAAGCCGCCTGGGGCACGCCGCTCGATCCCGAGCCGGGCCTGCGCATTCCCAACATGCTCGATGCTGCGGTCGAGGGCCGCTTCAAGGGTCTCTACATCCAGGGTGAAGACATCCTGCAGTCCGATCCCAATACGCATCATGTTGCAGCGGGCCTCGCCGCCATGGAATGCGTGGTGGTGCACGATCTCTTTCTGAATGAGACTGCGGACTACGCGCATGTCTTCCTGCCTGGCTCAACTTTTCTGGAGAAGGACGGCACCTTCACCAACGCCGAGCGTCGCATCCAGCTGGTGCGCAAGGTCATGGAGCCGAAGACCGGCCTCGCTGACTGGGAAGTGACGCTCAAGATTGCAGAAGCGATGGGCGTGCCGATGCCCTACACGCATCCTTCGCAGGTGATGGACGAGATCGCGCGGCTTACGCCCACTTTCGCTGGTGTGAGCTTCGAAAAACTGGATAAGCTTGGCTCGATCCAGTGGCCGTGCAACGACAGCGCGCCGGAAGGCACGCCCGTGATGCACATGAACGGGTTCGTACGCGGCAAGGGCAATTTCGTGCTCACCGAATACATCCCGACCGACGAGAAGATCGGCCCTCGCTTCCCGCTGCTGCTCACCACCGGGCGTATCCTGTCCCAATACAACGTCGGCGCGCAGACGCGGCGGACGGCCAACGTGATCTGGCACAGCGAAGATCGCCTCGAGATTCATCCGCATGACGCGGAAGAGCGCGGCATCCGCGACGGCGATTGGGTGAAGCTCGCAAGCCGCGCCGGTTCTACATCGGTGCGGGCGCAGGTGACCGACCGGGTGGCGCCGGGCGTGGTCTACACGACATTCCACCACCCGGACACGCAGACCAACGTTGTCACCACCGAGTATTCCGACTGGGCCACCAACTGTCCCGAATACAAGGTGACCGCGGTGCAGGTGTCGCCTTCGAACGGGCCGACCGAGTGGCAGGTGGAATATCGTGAGTTCAGCGAGCAGGCCCGCCGTATTGCCGAGCCGGTGGCCGCCGCCGAATGAAGCCCGTCGTCCGCGCCCGCCGCCGTTTGGTTTCGCGCGCGCGCGATAGCGGTGGCGAGCGGGTCATTCCCGAAGAGACACCCGTTGCCTTCACCTATGGTCAGCAGGCCTACGCCGTGATGATGGCCACGCCCGCCGATCTGGAGGATTTTGCTTATGGATTTTCCTTCACCGAACGGATCATCGGGCGCGCCAGCGATATTGCCGAACTGGAGGTTGTCGAACTCGACAAAGGGATCGAGGTGCGGATGACACTCGGCGCAGATTGCGCAGCGCAATTGGAACCCCGCGCGCGGCGTTTTGCCGGTCCGGCGGGCTGTGGGTTATGCGGCATCGAGAGCCTGGAGGAAGCCACCGCAACGCCGCCGGTCCTCAATTCAACTCTCAAAGTCGATTTCGATATTGTGTTCCGCGGCATGGCCGAGCTGCGCAAGCATCAACCAATGAATAGAGAAACACACGGCGTACACGCAGCGGGGTTTTGGTCGATGAACAAGAATGCCTTCGTCGCGGTGCGTGAGGATGTCGGGCGCCACAACGCGCTCGACAAGCTTGCCGGCGCGCTCCTTCGTGCAGAGGTAAATCCATCCAAAGGCTTCCTTGCGCTCACCAGCCGCGTCTCCATCGAGCTGGTGCAGAAAACGGCGGTCCTCGGTTGCCCGATCCTCGTCGCGATCTCGGTACCAACTGCGCTCGCGCTGAAAACCGCGGACGCCGCCGGCATCACACTCGCGGCCGTCGCCCGCGACGACAGTTTTGAGGTCTTCACCCATCCCGAACGCATTGCTGTGAGCGCCCATGCCGTCGCTTGACGAAAAGCTGGTCTATATGGCCAACCAGATTGCCGACTTCTTCAGAGCGCAGGGTGAAGCGAAAGCCGTTCCCGCCATCGCCGATCACCTGAACAAGTTTTGGGATCCGCATATGCGCGAGGATTTCCTGCGCATCGCGCAAAACCCGGACTCGCAACTCAATGGGCTTGTCCGGAAGGCGCTGCCCGGGGTCAACGTTCCCGCGAAGTCGGCGTAGCTTTTAACCCAATGGACTCCTGCCGTTGGGAACTGTGCTGGCACATGCCGGTTTTCGTGGGGATGATCCCACCGTGGTTGCACGCACTGTCGATCGCGTATCTCTGTCTCGGCGCGCTGTCCGCGGCGGTAATCGCCGCCGACATTGTGCATCACCCACAGGATATGTGGATCATGAATCTCGTGTGGCCGATTACGGCCCTGTTCGGTACGCTGTGGATTGTCTGGCAGTATTTCGCCTATGGCCGGCTTGCCACGTACGAGAAAGCGCAGGCTGCCAGGCGTTACGGCGACAAACCGCCCAACAAAGCGATGACTCCCTTCTCGGTGATGGCCGCCAACGGTGCGCTGCATTGCGGCAGCGGGTGCACGCTCGGCGATATTTGCGCCGAGTGGCTTGCCTTCGGAATACCGGCCATTGCCGTTGCCCTAGGCTGGCACAGCATTTTCGGCGAAAAGATTTTTTCCGTGTGGGTGCTCGATTACCTGTTCGCCTACGCATTCGGTATCGTGTTCCAGTACTTCACCATCGCGCCGATGCGAAACCTCTCGCTCGGCCAAGGCATTGTCGCGGCGATCAAGGCGGATACATTGTCGCTAACGGCGTGGCAGGTCGGCATGTATGGCTTCATGGCCGTAGCTTACTTCGTGATTTTCCGCCTGGCACTCGGCACGAAGCTCCAGACCAACACCGTCGAGTTCTGGTTCATGATGCAGATTGCGATGATGTTCGGCTTTGCCACTGCCTATCCGGTGAATTGGTGGCTGATCCGATTGGGGCTGAAGGAAGCAATGTGAGAACAGGTGTGGGCAAGGTCGCGCGTTCTCACATCGAAGCGGCTAGCTCTTCTGCCTGCGCGAGTTCCTCCGGCGTGTTGATGTTGAGAAACGCGTGCGTCTCCACCTCAAACACACATGTCTTCGCCTTAAGCGCCTTCATTGCACCGTGAACGCTTCGCAGATAGCCGCCCTCAACGCCCTGACGCAGCCGCTCGACACACCCAAGTGGCCAAATCGCGCAGATGCCATGCTGCCTGCGCCCATCGTGCGCGAAGACCGGCGCGTTCCGGGCTTCCGCCATAAGCTGCGCTACCAAATCCCGCGGCAGGAACGGCGTATCGCAGGGAAAGGTCGCGAGCCGTTCGATGCCCTGCAGACTGTGCGCCCATTCGAGCCCGGCAATCACGCCAGCGAGTGGTCCGACCCGTTCGGGAAATGTATCGAACAGCAGCGCATGGGTTGGGTAGCGCGCTCGGTACTTCTCCGCGCTCGCTGCCGAGACATTCAATGCCAATTGCGATACCTGCGGCGCCACGCGCGCGATCACGGCATCAAGCAGCGTGCCCCCGGCGAAAGATAGCAGTGCCTTTTCGCCCCCAATTCGTATCGCTGCCCCCCCCGCCAGAATCACGCCGGCGATACGCATGGCGATTCAATGTGCCGCAGTACCGGCCGTTGCATGGTCTCCGATGTGAGCGTCCAGAAACCGCTCAACTTCCTTAAGCAACTTTATTCTGGTGTCGGCGAATTCGAGATAGTGATCGTCGCCTTCCAGAGTGACGAACTCAACCTGCTTGCCGGCAGCTCTCAAGGCATCTGCTTCGATTTGTCCCTGTGCAATGGGGACGGTCACGTCCTTGTCGCTGTGCACAATGAGGATTGGCGCCTTAACCTGATCGGCATGGCGCGCCGGAGATACTGCTGCAAGACGTTTCTCATCGCTAAAGCGGTCGCCTATACGTGCTTGCCAATATGACATGGCCAACGAATTCTCGCCGCGCCGTTTCGCTTCCTTCCCGAGCATCGCCTCCAAATCGGACACGGGAGCATATGCCACAGTACACGCATAAAGATCCGGCGTGAACGTGGCGCCGGCTAGCGCCGCGTACCCGCCATAGCTCGCACCGACGATGCAGACGCGATTTGGGTCAGCTGTCCCGTCCGCGATCAACTTGCGAACGCCGTCCGTAATATCGCTTTGCATGGATTGGCCCCATTCGCCGTTGCCCGCATCGCGAAATTTCGCACCATATCCAGCAGAACCCCGGAAATTCGGCTGCAGCACAGCATAGCCGCGGCCCGCCATGAACTGTGCCCACCAGTCGAAATCCAGTGTGTCGCGAGCCTCTGGGCCACCGTGAGGAAAGACAATTGTGGGCAACCGGCGCGGATTCTTGCCCGGCGGCAGCGTCAAATAGGCGTGAATATCCAAGCCGTCTCGAGCCTTGTAGGTATATGTCGTCATCTTGCCCAAATCGCTACCGGTAAGCGCAGCATATTCGGCCGCCAAAAAGCTCAATTGCGATGATTTAGGATCGAACAGCTGATGAATCGTCGGCTGTCGCGGGCTGCTGCTACGGACAATGTAGGCATCACCGCTTGCATCGACCGATTCGATCTCCACGGTCTGCCCGGGCAAAAGAGCTTCGAGTTTGCGCTGTAACGCCTGACGTTTCGGATCGAAATAGGTGAACTCGGTCTTTTCTTTTTGGTAAGCCACCCCGATGATTCTACCCGTCCATTCGTCAGTCACTACGTCCGCGAGGTCCACGTCCGGATCGGAAAACAGCGGCGGACCGATCTTTCCGTCGGCGAGTTGTAGTGGATAAAGCGCGAGCATTCCGGCTTGATTGCGGCGCACGACGGCGAGCGCCGCTCCATCCTCCATCAGGCCGGCGACATACACGTCATCTGACGCCCCATAGGAGAACACCGGCCGCCAGCTGTTTCCGCCCCCGATCATTAATACGTTGTGAAGGTTTACATCCTGATCGACACGCGCAACGGCATGGCCACCTCCGTCCATGACCCATTGCACGGTTTCATCGTTGCCAGTTTCGGCGGGCTCTCCGTGGCCATTGCCAAGATCGACGCGAAAGACGTTCAGCTTGATTTTGCCACGGCTCAGCCGAGTGTCTGGGTCGCCATAGGCATACGCTTGGAGCGCCTGCATAAAAACGTGCGTCGGATCGTCTGCCGGTGCATCCAGAACCGCGCCGGTGTGGACGTTATATGTGCCCACCCACGAGGTTGCCATCAGCCGCACGGGATTTTTGGCTTCGGCATCGATAGAAAAAGCCCGTTGCCAATTGCGGAGTTCCGTATCGGAGCGCGTCTTGGTATTTTCCTGATAAACCGCCACGAGCCGGCCGTTGCCGGCCCAGCGAACGCTCCTCGCAATGCCGTCCTGGACGGTAAAGGCATATTGCCTCACACCGGAAGACCCGAACGAAAAGATAGTGACCTGCGGCCTGCCTGAGATGGGTTGAATGGCAGCAATATGATGTCCATCCGCCGAAAGGCGCATCGCCGAAACCTGTGGCAAATTCCCGAACGCCTCGACTGGCGGCATCGCGTAAACGGGAAAAGACAACAAAACGCTGGCGGCAACGGTGGCCGCCCAGAACGAAAAACGCATGCGCAAATCCCCAGCCCAGACGATTGGCCCTTATCACGGCAGCCTCGATCAAGGAAAGACTAGAACTACGTCCCTGCATTGGATTGGCGCAAGAAATCGAGCACGGCCTGTTTGTAAACCTTGTCGCCCACGGTCAGCATGTGGTCGCGTTTTGGGACAGTGAGCGCACGCGCATTCCCCAAAGCCGAAGCGAGCGGTTGTGCCGGCCCGGAGACGTCATCGGTTTCACCGCATACCACGAGAGCAGGCGCCGCTATGGCGGCAAGTTCGTCCCGGCCCAAATTGAAGCGCGGCGCGCGCATACAGGCGGCCAGCGCAATTGGGTCTTTGCCGGGCTGCGCGGCGAAATCCCGGAACATGCGCTGTACGGGCGACAGCTCCGCGATATCGCCCGCCAATAGCGCCTCAGCGATCGCATTGCGCCAGTTTTGGTCGCGGGTGAAATACGTCTCACCGACTCCGCCCGTTATCAGCGCGCGCACCCGATTGGGATGGCCGGAGGCCAGCCGCAGCGCAATTGCACCGCCCATCGAGTAGCCCATTACGAAAGCACTGCCGTGCCGCGTCGCGTCCATCACC
>DATAVW010000144.1:0-28725 GCA_036267515.1 Rhizomicrobium sp. | reverse complement strand
GCGATAGACGGGATCGTCCGGCTTGTCCTCCAGCACGTCAGCAAAGCCATCATCGATGGCGTCAGAACCGGAATCGGGATCGGCGTTGCCTTCTTTCACATCGAACTGCCGCGCCTTCACGATGACGAAGCAGACGGCGTCAGTGGCGATGCCAAGCTCCGGCAAATCCGTGTCGGTATCGGTCTGCGGCGAAACCGCCATGGCATGTCCTTGCGTGTGGTGCATAGGCGAAACGCTTGCCACGCGCGCACCGTTCCGGCTCGGCGTGTTGCCGGAGCAGTGGTGAATCACTAGATTCCGGCTTGGGCCACGCCGTCCCAACGCGGCGCGATCGTTCTGGAAGGAATGAGCTATGACCGGTTTGAAGCCGGCCGTGCGCCCTGCACGGCCTTTTTTTTCGTCCGGACCCTGCGCCAAGCGGCCGGGCCGCACGCCCGAAGCGGTGAGCCACGCGCTGTTGGGCCGCTCCCACCGCTCCGCGCCCGGCAAGGCGAAACTGAAAGAAACGATCGACCGCACGCATGCGCTGCTTCGCGTGCCAGGCGATTTTCGCGTTGCCATTGTGCCAGCGTCCGATACCGGCGCCGTCGAGATGGCGATGTGGAACCTGTTGGGGTCGCGGCCAGTGGATGTGTTCGCCTGGGAAAGTTTCGGGCAGGAATGGGTGACGGACACGGTCCGGCAATTGGATCTGAAAGTCGAGGTGCACAGCGCGCCCTATGGCGAACTGCCGGAATTGCGGTTGCCGAAGGACCACGATGCGGTGTTCGTGTGGAACGGCACAACCAGCGGGGTTCGCGTCCCGGACGGCGACTGGATTCCGGCAGGTCGCGACGGCGTAACCATATGCGATGCGACGAGCGCGGCCTTCGCGATGGAGCTGCCGTGGGACAAGCTCGATGCCGTCACGTTCTCCTGGCAGAAGGCGCTGGGCGGCGAAGCGGCGCATGGCATGCTGGTGTTGTCACCTCGCGCTGTGAAACGACTGCAAGAGCACACGCCGCGCTGGCCGATGCCAAAAATCTTCCGGCTGATGAAGAATGGCAAGCTGATCGAAGGCGCGTTCATCGGCGAAACACTGAACACACCCTCGATGCTGGCGGTGGAGGATTACCTCGACACTTTGGGTTGGGCGGAATCCATTGGCGGTTTGCCGGCGCTGATTGCGCGCTCGCAGGCGAATTTCCGTGCGCTCTCCAACTGGGTGCGCGAGAGCGACTGGGTGGATTTCCTCGCGCGCGATCCACGCTCACGCTCCAATACCTCTGTGTGCCTGCAAATCACCGATGCGGTTTTCACGCAGCTGGACGAGACGGCCCAGCGTGCCATGGTGAAGCGGTTCGTCGCGTTGCTTGAAGGAGAAGGCGCCGCTTACGACGTTGGCGGCCACGCGAATGCGCCGCCAGGCTTGCGCATCTGGTGCGGCGCCACTGTCGATGCCTCCGACATCGAAGCGCTGACGCCGTGGCTCGACTGGGCGTGGGCGCAAGTTCGCACAAATGCCTAGCGTTCTGATCGCCGACGCATTGTCGCCTGCTGCGCTGGCCATTTTTCGGGAGCGCGGCATTCGAGCGGAGGTGAAAACCGGCCTTCCAAGAGAAGAGCTGCTGAAGGGCGTTGCCGGTTACGACGGCATTGCCGTTCGCTCCACAACCAAAGTCACGGCCGATGTTATCGAAGCCGCCAGGAAGCTGAAGGTGATCGGCCGCGCCGGGATCGGCGTGGACAACATCGATGTCTCCTCTGCGACCGCAGCGGGTGTGATTGTGATGAACACGCCGCAGGGCAATTCCATCACCGCCGCGGAGCACGCCATCGCCCTGATGATGGCACTGGCGCGTGAGCTGCCGGCCGCCAACGCCTCCACCCACGCCGGCAAGTGGGAGAAGAACCGCTTCATCGGCAGCGAGCTGTACGGCAAGACGTTAGGCCTGATCGGCGCTGGCAATATCGGCTCCATCGTTGCGGACCGTGCCAGGGGCCTGAAGATGAAAGCGATCGCCTACGATCCCTATCTCTCGCCGCAGCGGGCGCTTGAGCTTGGGATCGAAAAGGTCGAACTGGACGAGCTTCTGTCGCGTGCCGATTTCATCTCGCTGCATACACCGCTCACGGCCGAAACCCGCAATATCATCTCAGGTGAAGCAATCGGGCAGATGAAGAAAGGTGCACGGCTGATCAATTGCGCCCGCGGCGGATTGGTAGACGAGGCCGCGCTCATGGCGGCGCTCGATTCCGGACATCTGGCGGGCGTTGCACTTGATGTGTTCGAGGAAGAACCGGCGAAAACCAACATCCTGTTCGGGCATGAAAAGGTCATCGCCACACCGCATCTTGGCGCTTCCACGGTAGAAGCGCAGGAGAATGTCGCGATCCAGATTGCCGAGCAGATTTCCGATTACCTGCTCACGGGCGCCATCGTGAACGCCCTCAATATGCCGTCCATCAGCGCGGAGGAAGCCCAGCAGGTGCGGCCGTGGATTTCACTGGCCGAGAAACTGGGATTGTTCGTTGGCCAACTCACAGAGACCAGCCTTGCTTCCGTTGAGTTGGTTTACGAAGGCTCGGCGGCAGAATTGAACACGCACGCGCTGACGCAGGCTGCACTCGCCGGACTGCTGAAGCCTGTACTCAACGATGTGAACATGGTCAACGCGCCTATCGTCGCCAAACAGCGCGGCATACAGTTGAGCGAAACACGCCGCGACCGGCAGGGCATCTACGAAGGCCATATCAAGATCACGGCCACGCTGCAGGACGGCTCAACCCGGCGTGCGGCTGGAACGGTGTTTTCGGATGGCAGGCCGCGCCTCATTCAGGCGCGCGACATCAATCTCGATGCCGAGTTCGCGCCCCACATGCTTTACATCGTCAATGAGGACAGGCCCGGCTTCATCGGCCAGCTCGGCACGTTATTGGGAAATGCGAAGGTGAACATCGCCTCCTTCGCGCTCGGCCGCAGTGCTCCCGGCACCGACGCAATTGCGCTTGTCGAAGTGGATGATCCCGTGCCCGACGAAGTGCTAGCCGCCATTGCCGGCCTGCCGTTGGTGCGTCAGGCCAAGGCCCTTGCCTTCTGAACTGCCGCGCTTACTTGTTGCCAGTCGGGCGCGGGAGAGGCTTCGGTGTCGCCGGATTACGCCATCTATATTCCTTGGGATATCTGGATCGTAAGCTGGGTGGCGGCAGCCATCTGGGCCAACCGCACGCTGAAGCGCCCCGGCGGTGGTCGTGAGGTGCCCTATTTCATTCTTGAAATTGGCGGCTTCATCATGTTGCTGAGCATCGTGGATGTTCCGGGGCGGCCAGTCAGCGCCAATCCCCTGCTCGCCTTTCTGGCGACGCGGTATCGGAGCCTTCCGCCAAATCTCGCCTGGGCGATGGTGGTGATAGCTGCGGCTGGATTTCTCTTCTGCTGGTGGGCCCGCATTCACCTGGGCAAGCTGTGGTCCGGCCGTGTCACGCGGAAGGAAGGTCACCATATCGTGGACACGGGCCCTTACGCGCTTGTGCGTCATCCGATTTACACGGGCGTGCTGACCGCGGCGCTCGCGACAGCAGCGGTGAAAGGATCGGTGCATGCGCTTATCGGTGTTTGCTTGCTTCTCATCGCTTATCAATTCAAGGCGCGGCTGGAGGAACGATTCCTGAGCGAAGAACTCGGCGTCGACAGCTATGCGGCCTATCGCAAACGCGTACCGATGCTGATTCCCTTTTCTCCGAGGTGACACCATGCACTGGATCGACTGGCTGTATTATCGCCCCGGCCTCGTGCTTCTCAATCTGTGGATAGCGTGGGGCATCTCCTGGTTGGCTGCCGCCGTATGGAGCAGTCGTGCGGAAAAACGCGTCAGCCTTGGCGAGGAGCTTTGGTACCGCATCGTTCTGTTCGCGGGCGGGCTCATTTTCGCAATTCCCTCCTCTCGTCCGGGACAGATACGGCTGTGGCCGCTGATGAGCTTGCCTGCCGTGTGGGCCTGCATCGCCGTTGCGGTGATCGGATTTGCCTTCACCTGGTGGGCGCGGATTTATCTGGGTGAGCTGTGGTCGGGTTGGATCACGAAGAAAGCCGATCATCGCATCGTGGATTCCGGCCCTTACGGTATTGTACGGCATCCAATCTACACGGGCCTGTTGTTGGCGGTGCTCGCAACGATGGTGGCCAAGGGAACACTGTTCGGGCTGATTGGTGCCCTTATCATCACCGTTGGCATCTGGATGAAGGCAAGGCTGGAAGAGCGGTTCCTGCGCGGAGAATTGGGCGCGGACGCCTACGATTCCTACCGGCGCCGTGTTCCGATGCTGCTCCCCTTCGGGCCGAAATCCGCCTGAGTTACCGCCGCGCAGCGGATGCAGTCCTTCTCGCTGTTTGCCCTTCGGGTGACGCCCGGCGGCCCTTCACGCTCACGCTGACCTCGTTGACCGAAGGCGTCGGCAGCGTGTTCGGTATCAGCCGCTTCTTCTTCCAGTCGAACTCGAAATAGTCCACCAGCTGGCTGGGCTTGCTGTACGGATCGTGTGGCCGCGGAACAGAGTAGTAGCGGCCAGTGATCAGTTTTTCGGTGACTTCCATGCGGACGAAACCATGATGATCGGAGCAATACCGCTCGAGCGTTACGGGATCACCCTGCTTGTCCGGAAACGTCACCGGTGGAATCATGGTTTCCGGCTCACCCTCGTAACCCACTTTCATCATGCTGTGCAGGTGGTAGTAGCCGCCCGCGCCAGCGACGATGTAGGGGATTTGCGTTCCGTCCGGCATCGTCTTCGTCAGGCGCTGGAAATTGTGGACGTGTCCGGCCAGCACCATGTCCGGGTGGCGGCCAGCAGCTTCCGAAGCGTCCTCGATCACCTTCTTCATTGCGGTGCTGCCGGAATGGTGATTGTCGGCGGAATATACGGGATGATGCAGCGCGACCAGGATCGGCAAATCGTCCGGTAAGGACTTGAGTTCCTCAACCAGCCACTCCGTTTGCGGCGAAGCGATCTCGCCGCCGGCAGGAACGTTGCTGTAGAGTCCGACAATGCTGACGAGGGGCGTGAGCAGCGTCCAATATACATTGGGCTGCGTCATGGCGGTACGGTTCGAGTCCTGCGCCTCCGGCATCTTCACTGGCGCGGGCGCGCAGAAGTTTCGCAGGAAGCCGTCAAGCGGCTGTCCGCCCGGCAGATTTTCGCCGTCATGGTTGCCGGGAACCGCGAAGATCGGCCGGGGAAAGAACTCGTACGGTTCGTAGAACTGACTGTAGTACTCCTTGATCTCGCCGTTGTAGTAGACACAGTCACCAAGGATGTAGAGGAACGCGGGGTTGTCGGCTGGCCTCCCTTTCTCCCTGAAATCCTGTTCCATGCCCTTCGCGACCAGCGTCTGCTCGATACCAGTCTTGATGCCGCCCATGTCGCCGTTGAGATGGAAAACAAGTCTCTTGGCGGCAACGATGGCTTGATAATCCGCACTGGGAAGAATGGATTTCAGATCCAGGCGATAAGGCGGCTTTCCCGTCGATGGCGGAAGGGGCCGGAAATGCGTATCCCGCTCCGGTTGCGTATGGATTGGCCATTTGCCGCTCTGCGACGGCCTAGTGCGGCCGAAGGTGTGGACCGTTTCGGCACCACCGGTTTTGGTTTTAGACGGTCTCGCACTCGCCTTCCTGGGCACCTTGTGTTTTGCGGCCGCCTTCTTCGCCTTTGCCATATCCAAGCCCCTGCCTTTCAAACCGGCAAAGGATGCTCCCCATTTTGTGCCGGTAAAATGACAATGGGAAGAGCTTGAATGGATTGCGGTATTCTGCGGGTCGGCACTTTATTGATTCGAATGCATCGCGATATAACTGGTGACCGTGCCCCAAGGCGATTCCCGCCCGCGGCAACTGATCCGGGTACGGAATAATGTCCAATGTGGCCGTGATCGGCGCCCAATGGGGCGACGAAGGCAAAGGCAAGATTGTCGATTGGCTTTCTGCCCGCGCCGATGTGGTGGTGCGGTTTCAGGGCGGCCACAATGCCGGCCATACGCTGGTGATCGACGGCGTGACCTATAAGTTGTCGCTGCTTCCCTCGGGCGTGGTGCGGCCTGGCAAGCTGTCCGTGATCGGCAATGGCGTGGTGGTCGATCCGTGGGCATTTGCGAGCGAGGTGGACCGCGTACGCGCGCTGGGCGTGAGCGTCTCGCCCGAAAGTCTGCTGGTGGCGGAGAATGCCGCGCTCATTCTGCCTTTGCATCGCGAGCTGGATGAGGCGCGCGAATCCGCGAACAGCACGCAGCGCATCGGCACGACCAAGCGAGGCATCGGCCCTGCGTACGAAGACAAAGTGGGGCGGCGTGCGCTGCGGGTGATCGATCTGCATGATTTCGCGTCTCTGCCTGCGAAAATCGAGCGGTTGCTTGCACACCACAACGCGCTGCGCCGGGGCATGGAACTATCTGAAGTCGCCGGGAGCGAATTGTTGCGCGCACTAAAGGAAGTTGCGCCAAAGATCCTTCCTTTCGCCGGATGCGCATGGCGGCGGCTGGACGAAGCGCGCCGCGAGGGCAAGCGGGTTCTGTTCGAAGGCGCGCAGGCCGTGTTGCTTGATATCGATCACGGCACGTATCCATATGTCACGTCGTCCAATACCGTGGCCGGACAAGCCGCAGCCGGTGCCGGCATTTCACCGCGCGACATTGGTTATGTGCTCGGCATTGCGAAAGCCTACACCACGCGTGTGGGCGAAGGCCCTTTCCCAACCGAACTCACCGATGAGACCGGCGACAGAATCGGCACGCGCGGCGCGGAGTTTGGCACGGTCACCGGCCGCAAGCGCCGCTGCGGCTGGTTCGATGCCGTGCTGGTGCGGCAGACGGTGATCACCGGCGGCATCGATGGCATCGCTCTGACCAAGCTCGACGTGCTCGACGGGTTCGATGAAATCAGGTTGTGCATCGGCTATCGCCTGGGTGACCGCGAGACCGATCACCTGCCGGCCGACGCCAACGAACAGGCGCGCTGCGAGCCGGTGTATGAAACCGTAGAAGGCTGGAGCGACTCCACGCATGGTGCGCGCTCCTGGGCCGATCTCCCCGCGCAGGCGGTGAAGTATGTGCGGCGCGTAGAGGAACTGATCGGCGCGCCGGTGGCGCTGCTCTCCACCAGCCCCGAGCGGGACGACACCATTCTCGTCCGCGACCCGTTCGTTGACCGGTAAATCCCCCGGATGGTAGAACCCTACCGCGTGAAGGAGGAGCGGTACCGTGGGCTTAAACATCAAGAGCGACAAGGCGCACGCACTGGCAAAAATGCTGTCCGAGAAAACGGGTGAAAGTCTGACCGATATTGTGACCCACGCCTTGGAGGAAAAGCTTGCCCGAGTCGAAAAGGAAGATCGCTTCGAGCGGCTGACGGCTATCGCCAAACGCATGGCAGAGCGGCTCAATGCGCCTGGCGGACCGAAAATGATGGAGATTGATGATCTCTATGATGAAGAAACCGGCCTTCCAAAGTGATCATCGACTCATCGGCGTTGATTGCCATTGTGCGCCGCGAGCCTGAGGCAGACGCCTTTACCCGGATTGTTGGAGAGACAGCTTCACCGTCAATGAGCGTCGCCAGTTTCTTCGAAACTGCCATTGTCATCGATTCCCGCCGCGATCCGGTGAGCAGCCGCGAACTCGACCGATTTTGCAAGGATGCAAACATGCAATTTGTTCCGGTGGACGAAAGACAAATGCGGATTGCCCGACAAGCTTATCGCGATTTCGGCAAGGGCAGCGGACATCCGGCACGGCTGAATTTCGGCGACTGTTTCGCCTACGCGCTGGCCAAGGCACTCGGTGGGCCGCTGCTCTACAAAGGCGCCGACTTCTCGCGCACGGATGTCAGGCCCGCCCTGCCCTAAACCGTCGCTTGCGCTGATACACGTCTGGCCACACGCTTCGGCGCATCGCCATTTTGAAACAGGCAGTCATGATCAAGACGCGCTTCACGGAGATGTTCGGCGTCGAGGAACCGATCACCTGCGGCGGCATGACCCGCGTCGGGCGTGCGGAACTGATTGGCGCGGCGGCCAGTGCCGGCGCGCTCGGCTTCATTACGGCTCATTCCGCAGGACCGCCGGATGCGCTCTACAAGGAAGTTCAGCGCTGCCGCGAGATCACCGCCAAACCCTTCGGCGTGAACCTCACCATACTGCCGTCGATTACGCCAATTCCTTACGACGAATACCGCGAAGCGATCATCGCCAGCGGCGTCAAAATCGTGGAAACCGCAGGCAACAATCCGCAAGCGCATCTGCCCCGCTTCAGGGAAGCCGGCGTGAAGGTGATCCATAAATGCACCAGCGTGCGGCACGCATTGAAGGCGCAAGCCATCGGCGTCGATTGCGTATCCATCGACGGCTTCGAATGCGCGGGCCACCCCGGTGAAGACGATGTCGGCGGCCTGATTCTGTTTCCGGCCACCGCAGACAAGGTTTCCATCCCGATCATCGCATCGGGCGGGATTGCCGATGCCCGCGGGCTGGTGGCGGCGCTGGCGCTGGGGTGCGACGCCGCCAACATGGGCACCCGGTTCATGGCGACGGTGGAAGCGCCGATCCATGAGCATGTGAAGCAGCAGATCGTGGCGGGCGACGAGCGGTCCACCAATCTCATCTTCCGCACCTTGCACAACACCGCGCGCGTGGCGAAGAATGCGGTCAGCGACGAAGTGGTGGCCATCGAAAAGCGCGGCAATGCGACGTTCGCCGATGTGAAGGATCTGGTGGCCGGCGCGCGCGGCGCAACGGTGCTCGACAAAGGCGAAATGGAAGCGGGCATCTGGTCGGCCGGCCAGACTCAGGCGCTGATTCACGACATTCCGACCTGCAAGGAACTGGTTGCGCGCATTGTACGCGAGGCAGAAGCGATCATCCGCGGTCGGCTCGCGGAGTTCATCGCGCCATGACAAGCGTGCAGTAGACCATGATCGTTCACCCCGCGGGCAAGTTCGACAACCACGCCAGAACCTACAAGCATATCGAGGCGCGTCCGCTCGCGGCGGCGATGGGTGCAGAGATTTGCGGCGTGCAGCTGTCGAACCTCAGCGACGCGCAATTCGCGGAAATCCGCGATGCCCTGTTCCGGCACAAGATGATCTATTTCCGCGACCAAAACATCAGCCACGCCGATCAGGAGGGCTTCGGCCTGCGCTTCGGCCCTTTCGCGGAAGATGCCTACACCAAGGGCGTTGAAGGCCATCCCAACGTCCAGCCGGTGATCAAGGAAGCCGGCGTTAAAACCGGCATGGTGTTCGGTTCCGGTTGGCACACCGACTCGCCATTCCTCCCGCGTCCGCCCGCCATCAGCATGCTCTATGGCGTCGAGATTCCGCCGTTCGGCGGGGACACCATCTGGGCCAACACCGTGCTCGCCTATGCGATGTTGAGCGAGACGATGCAGCGCATGCTGTCGCCCTTGCGCGTGCACATGTCGATGACGCGCGTGCTCCAGTCCGCGCAGAGCTATGCGCGTGTTGACGATTCATCCCTCGGCCGTCTTGCCGCCCTGCGCGGTGCAGCAACATTGCCGGAGGAAGTGATGCGCAAGGTGGAGGGTACGACGCATCCGCTGGTGCGCACGCATCCCGTCACCGGCGAGAAATCGCTCTATTGCGACGGCACCTATGCTGTGAGCGTCGAGGGACTAAGCGAGCCTGAGAGCCAGGCGTTGCTGAATTTCCTCGTCGCGCACATTACGCAGCCGGCCTTTACCTGCCGCCTGCGCTGGGAACCACGAACTTTTGCCTTGTGGGACAACCGCATCTGCATCCACCAAGCCTTCAATGATTACGACGGTTACCGGCGCGAGCTTTACCGCACGACCGTCGCGGGCGAAACCCCAGCTTAAACAAAGATCCGGTAGCTCACGGTTTGGCCGTCGGCGCGCTTGAGCTGGAATTCAGCGCCTTTCTCGTGCTCGTCCATCAGGGCCTCAAACACGCGCAGCGCGTTGCGGATCACCTCGGCATAGGAGGCGGCCTCTGTCCTCTCCTTCAGCTTGGTGAGCCGCTCCATGGCCTGCGGCGGCATTTCGAGCTGCACGCGCGTGGTGGTGCGTTCGCCATTTTCCATCGCCTCGGCGGCAGCGCGCATGGCCTCGGCGGCAACGCCGTGAAACCGGCTATGTCGGCTGCGCATGCTCAATGCTCCCGCGGCGGTGGCGGCGTAACGATCGGGCCTTCGTCACCGGCGCGCGAAGATGACGGACGAGGGGATCGCGGCGGCGTTTCGATGTCGCTGTCGTAAGTGCGGCAGCCGCTGTGGCGATGGCTGTGCCGATGACGATGCATGGCGAGCGCGAGCACTGCGATGCTTATGCCAAGCGCACCCATGGGCCAAAAACCGCGTCCCCGGGAATGGCTCCCGGCATGGCTGGGCTGCGTCTCATCGTTGCCCACGGCGTCATGGACCGCCGCGCGGATCTTTTCCTTGAAGGCGCGCTTCTTCGCCTCCCATGCCGCGCGCTCATTTCGCACGTCGTCTTGCCCCGAGCGTTCGCCCTCGCGGCGCCACTTCCAGCGCTCGAACTCGCAGCGATCATCGCTCTCGGAGCGCTGCGATCCTTCCCCGCACGCCGCCCTTTGTGGCTGACTATCTTGCCCACGCTCATTTGAGGCCGAGGCATGGTGCCGCTGACCGGAATCTTCGACAGGAAATTCGTCGCCAACACCGACGCCAACCTTGCTCATGGGCTCGATCCTTTCATCCTTTACGGATGAGTATTTGATGTCTTTATGATGATTGTCAAGCGGCGGGTAATGCGTTCGTTTGAAATTATGGCCGGTTGCCCCTGACGGGCTGGTCTTAGGTTCAGCAAATAGCCAGTGGACTGCTTATGCCCAAGTTCCGTGCCCTGTTGTTTCTCGCGTTCAGCTTTGTGGGGATCGCCACTTCTATCGGCTGGCTTATCATTCCTCCGGGCCACTTGGCCCTTAGGGCCGTTGCCACGGTACTGATGCTCACCTGCGGGCTCGCTATCTACTTCCTTGGAGGGAAACAGCCCCATGCCTAAGGGCCCCCAAGGTCAGAAGCGCCCCGCAGTTATGCATCATGTCTGACGCGGCGAACCCGCCTAAGAAGCGACGGCCGCACAAGAAGGGGCTGGTGGAGCAATGCGAAGAATAGGCCCGGTCCTTGAGATGGCCCTTGCCGCCGCTCTTACCGTCGCCGTCACCGTCCCTGATGTTTATGTCGGCGTCCGCTTCGGCTGGTGGTGGTCAGTACTAGGGATCGTGCTCTTCGTGATCGTCTGCATTGTATTCCTGACATTCGTCCAAGTGCGGCGAACCAAAATTTCAAGCTGAGTGACCACCAACCGGCAGCTATTTTCGCTGAGGCAAGAGATTCAGTGGCCCGTGCCCGCGGCCCAAACCGGGCGCGGTTTCGATTGCGTGCTGCACGAATTCGCGAGCGCGGCCGGTGGCAAGCGGCAGTGACAAGCCTTGCGCCAGTCCACATGCGATTGCCGTGGAGAGGACGCAGCCAGTGCCGTGCGTATGCTTCGTGCGGATGCGCGGAAAGGCATAGACCTCCACTCCGCCGCTCCAGACCAGCACATCGTCCACGGTTTCCCTGGTGGCATGCCCACCTTTGATCAGCGCGGCAGCCGCGCCCATGGCGATCAGCTTGCGGCCTGCCGATTCTGCCGATTTGCGATCTGTGGCGCGCGAGCCGGTGAGTGCGCGTGCCTCCGGCAGATTGGGTGTGACCATCGCAGCCAACGGCAAAAGCTTGGTCAGGAGCGTCTCGATGGCATCGCGCGCCAAGAGCCGTTTGCCGCTTGTTGCCACCATCGCCGGGTCGAGCACAATTGGAATGCCGCGCGCGTGCTTCTTCAATACACTCGCAACGCCCTCCACAATGTCCGCCGACCCGAGCATGCCGATCTTGATCGCGTCCGCACCGATATCGTGCAGGCAGACGCGAATCTGATCCCGCACTGTTTTTGACGGCATCAATTCAATGGAATGGACCCGCTGCGTATCCTGCACGGTGACGGCGGTAATGGCCGTCATCGCGTAGACGCCGAACACGCTTGCCGTCTTGATATCCGCCTGGATACCGGCACCGCCGCTGGAATCCGAGCCTGCAATGATCAGCAGGCGCGGCGGCTTGGGCCTCAAAAAGTGACTTCCCGCACCACCGACGCAATGTCGCGTACGATGATGCGCAACTCATGCGCGTCTTCGCCTTCCGCCATGATGCGGATGACAGGCTCGGTGCCGGATTTGCGCACGATCAGCCGCCCTTTGCCGTTCAGCCGCGCCGTTCCGGCGTCGATCTGCGATTTCACCCGCGCGTCTTCCAGCGGGGAGCCGTTGCGGAAGCGGATGTTCTCCAGAATTTGCGGCAGCGGTTCGTAAAGCTTGGTGGCTTCGCTCGCGGGCTTGCGTTCGCCGGCGAGCACCGCCAGCACCTGCAAGGCCGCGATCAGCCCGTCTCCGGTCGTCGAGAAATCGCTGAGGATAATGTGACCGGACTGCTCGCCGCCGACGTTGAAGTCGCCTTCACGCATCTTCTCGATGACATAGCGGTCGCCGACGGCTGAGCGGGCAAGCGTCAATCCCATGCCCGACAGGAAACGATCGAGCCCCATGTTGGACATGACCGTGCCGACGACACCGTTGCCCTTCAGGCTGCCCGTGCGCGACCACGAGCGCGCGATCAGCGCCAGGATCTGGTCGCCGTCGATGATGCGGCCACGTTCATCGGCCATCACAACGCGGTCGGCATCCCCGTCGAGAGCAATGCCGAAATCGGCGCGCATCTCGCGGACCTTGGCGCTCATCGCCTGCGGCGCAGTCGAGCCGCAATCCTGATTGATGTTGTAGCCGTCCGGCGTGTCGCCCAGCGAGAAAACCTCGGCGCCCAATTCCCACAGCACGGCGGGTGCCACCTTGTATGCAGCGCCGTTCGCGCAATCGATCACCACACGCATGCCGTCGAGTCGCAGGTGCTTCGGAAACGTGCCCTTCACGAATTCGACATAGCGGGCTTGGCTATCATCGATGCGCTTGGCGCGGCCGAGTTCTTTGGAGGGCGCCAGACCCGTCTCCAGACCGTTCGCCATCAGCGCTTCGATTTGCATTTCGGTCTGGTCCGACAGCTTGTTGCCGTCAGGCCCGAACAGCTTGATGCCGTTGTCGTGAAATGGATTGTGCGAGGCGGAAATCATCACGCCCAGATCGGCGCGAAGCGAACGCGTCAGCATGGCCACCGCCGGTGTCGGCAATGGCCCGAACTGGAACACATCCATCCCGACAGAGGTGAAGCCGGACACCAGTGCGGATTCGATCATGTATCCGGAAAGCCGCGTATCTTTGCCGATCACCACGCGATGGCGATGCTCGCCGCGCGTGAACAGGCGACCGGCCGCCATCCCGACCTTCATGGCGACTTCCGGTGTCATGGGGGGCGAATTCGCCAGCCCGCGGATTCCGTCGGTGCCAAAAAGCTTGCGTGTCATCGCCCTAGTCTCGCTCGCGGGCCCTTAATGGGGACTCAATAACCATACCAGACTATGCAACTTGTATGCGAGCGGCCGGTTCTCACGCGGCATTACCGTCTGTTTCAGACGCCAGCGCCCGCCGGATGGCGAGTGCGTCCTTCAGCGGCCCGGGTTCGTGGGTGCGGATGCAGTTCGCCTCCTGCTCGACGGCAAACAGCTCCGCCGCCAGGCTTGCAGGACCGGATTCCAAGGGCGGCTTGCCGATGAGCCTCCGGAGGAAGGATTTGCGAGAAACAGAAATGAACACCGGCAGACCGAAGGCCTGTTTGAGCTGGGGGATACCGCGCAACACCGTGAACGAGGCGTGCTTGTCTGTACCCAGAAACAGTCCCATGCCCGGATCGAGGATCAGCCGTTCGCGCGCAACGCCCGCTTCTATCAGTGCCGCGATGCGCGCCTCAAAGAACGCCAGAATGCGATCCATCAGCGTTTCATGCGGCACGTGTACGCGCGTCGCGGGCCCGAGCCCGCTTATCGAATGCATGACGATCAGTGTGGCAGTCGATGTGGCAAGCGCCGGATAAATCTCAGTGTCCGGAAACCCTTGAATGTCGTTCAGGTAGTCCACGCCTTGTGTCAGCGCCCAGCGCTGGGCCGCGGGTGCGAAGCTGTCAAGTGAAATGGGAATGCCGTCGCGCTTCAGCGCCTCGACCACCGGCGCAAGCCGCGCGATCTCCACATCCGGAGGGACCGGCACGGCATCGGGATTTGAAGACGCTGCCCCCAGATCGATCACATCCGCGCCATCGCTCGCCAGCTTGCGTGCATGCGCAATGGCCGCTTCGGGCTCGAGGTATTTCGAGCCATCGGAGAACGAATCCTCGGTGATGTTGACGATGCCGAAAATCTTCATGCTTCGAGGCTTTGCTTTGCAAAGCACCTCAGCATGACGACGCAGCTCCCGTCATCCTGAGGCGTGAGCGATGCGAGCCCCGAAGGATCAGTGTCCCGGTTGGGGTTCCGGTGTCACGGGGATAGCCGGGCCGCGCGGCCGGCCAGCCGTAGGCACGCTCGACGGGGGCGGACGGCTCGCTTCAGGCTCCTCGTATGGCGTGCGCACCGGCGGAATGCCCTTCAGCAGCGCCACAATCTCATCGCCGGTCAAGGTTTCGTATTCCAGCAGTCCGCGCGCCAGCGTGTGCAGGTCATCCAGACGCTTGGTCAGGATGTCCTTCGCCCGGTGGTAGGTCGTATCGACGAGGCTGCGGATTTCTGAATCGATCTTCTGGGCGGTCTGCTCGGACACATTCTGCGTGCGCGATACGCTGTGGCCGAGGAACACTTCTTCCTGGTTTTCGCCATAGGCGATCGGACCCAGTTCATCGGACATGCCGAAGCGGGTGACCATGGCCCGCGCCACGCGGGTGGCCTGCTCGATATCGCTCATGGCGCCGGTGGTGACCTTGTCGTGCCCGAAGATCAGTTCTTCCGCGATGCGGCCGCCGAACGCCACGCACAAATCGGCCATCATCTTTTGTCGCGTGATCGACAGATGATCCCGTTCCGGGAGGCGCATCACCAGGCCCAGTGCGCGGCCGCGCGGAATGATCGTCGCCTTATGAATGGGATCGGAGCCCTCCACGTGCAGCGCTACGAGTGCGTGGCCACCTTCGTGATAGGCGGTGAGCTTTTTCTCCTCGTCGCTCATGGCCAGCGAGCGGCGCTCGGCGCCCATCATCACTTTGTCCTTGGCGTCTTCCAGCTCCGCCATCGTGACCACGCGCTTGCCACGGCGAGCGGCCAGCAACGCGCCCTCGTTCACCAGATTGGCGAGATCGGCACCGGAGAAGCCCGGCGTGCCGCGCGCGATGATGCGAGGCTCGACGTCGGGGGCCAGAGGCACTTTCCGCATGTGTACGCGGAGAATTTTCTCACGGCCGCCAAGATCCGGATTGGGCACCACCACATGCCGGTCGAAACGGCCGGGGCGCAGCAGCGCCGGATCGAGCACGTCGGGCCGGTTCGTCGCGGCGATCAGGATCACGCCTTCCGTCGATTCGAAGCCGTCCATCTCCACCAGCAGCTGGTTCAGCGTCTGCTCGCGTTCGTCATTGCCGCCGCCGAGACCTGCGCCGCGATGGCGGCCGACCGCGTCGATTTCATCGATGAACACGATGCAGGGCGCGTTCTTCTTCGCCTGCTCGAACATGTCGCGCACGCGAGAAGCGCCCACGCCGACGAACATTTCGACGAAGTCCGAGCCGGAGATCGTGAAAAACGGCACGTTCGCTTCGCCGGCAACGGCGCGCGCAATCAGCGTCTTGCCGGTGCCCGGAGGACCGACGAGCAGCACGCCCTTTGGAATGCGGCCGCCCAGGCGCTGGAACTTCTGCGGGTCCTTCAGGAAGTCCACGACTTCCTTCAATTCCTCCTTGGCCTCATCGACTCCCGCCACATCTTCGAAGGTGACGCGGCCTTGCCGCTCGGTGAGAAGTTTCGCGCGGCTCTTGCCGAAGCCCATGGCCTTGCCGCCGCCCGCTTGCATCTGGCGCAGGAAAAACACCCACACCGCAATCAGGAGCAGCATGGGGAACCAGTTGATGAAGATGCTCATCAGATTGAACGAGCCGTCGTCGCCCGGCTTCACGTTCACATCGACGTTTTTCTGCAGCAGCTTCGAAGTGAGCTGAGAATCGTTGGGCGGCGCCACGGTGGTGAACTGCTGCCCGCTCTGGGTCTCGCCGACGATCTGATCGCCCTGGATGGTGACTTTTTTCACCAACCCGTTCGTTACCTGCTGGTTGAACTGGGTATAGCTGATCTGGCTTGTATTCTGGTGCGTGCCTGTGCCCTGGAACATATTGAACAGGGCAACCAGCAACAGCGCGATGATAATCCAGAGAGCAAGGTTGCGAAGGTTGTTCACGAGACGCCTTTCTTAAGCGGCCTTTGGCGAGGCACCAGGCCGCCCCCACTAAATAGGAACCTTCTTACCGCCTTGCCAGACAGCAAAACGTTAAGAAATTTCCGTTCCCGCGGCAATGCGGCTTCAAGACCCGTACGGGAATGAAGTTAATGCCGTCTCAGCTTGTACGCCGCTGGCGGGCTGCCGGTTCCCTCACCTTTCGTGGCGATTCTCGCGCGACCGTGAGGGTCGCGGAACCGAACACCTGCTCGCGCGCGGGCGCCGGCGCCACAATGCAGCCATGAAGCGTCGCGCCGCCTGCCAAAGAGTCGCCCAGAACGGAATCGAACAAACGCTCCAGGCTGTCGAAGCGCGGCCGGTATTGTTCGCCGGAAACACGAGAGAGAACCGCAGCCAAAGCGCGAAGACCCACCTCGCGCGGCAGCATTTTCAGGCGTAACGGATCGAATGCGACGGTGCCATCTTCGCCCAAGCGCGTGCCCCGCTGAAGGTACGATTCTGTCATATTCTCCAAAGCCGCGCGGGCGCGGGCCATGTGTCGCGCGGCATCGGCAATCCGGGCTGGCGACAGGCCAAGCTCTTCCAGTTGTGGCCAAGCGGCCCTCAGGCGAACGCGGGCAAAGCGCGGATCGCCATTCATCGGGTCATCAGACCACTCGATCTTGCGAGAACGGAGGAGGTCGCGGAGCCCGGCCTTTCCAAAGTCCAGCAGCGGGCGCACCAAACTGATACTTGGGTACTCCGCAACCGGAACGGGCGAGACTGCCTGCATGGCAGAAAGGCCATCGAGGCCGCTGCCGCGGGCCAGCCGCAGCAGGAATGTTTCCGCCTGATCCTCCTCTGTGTGAGCGAGGTAGAGAAAGGGTATGCGATGTGCGTCGCACCACGCGCCCATCAGTGCATAGCGGGCATGGCGCGCCTCCGCTTCGATGTCCGACAAGGGCTTCGCACCCTTCCAGGTCAGCACATGTGCCTTCAGTCCGGCCCCGCTCGCCAGTTTACGGACGTGTTCGGCCTCCTTCTGCGAATTGGGTAGCAGACCGTGATCGACCGTCAGCACCACGGGATCCGGATGCTTTGCCGCCTTGGCCCAATCGGCGAGCAGAAGCATGAGGGCGACGGAATCGCCTCCACCGGAGACGGCAACCGCTCCCGGCCAAGGCGCGCCCAATGCCGCCATCGCTGCCGTGAACCGTTCCTGCAGCGTATCCGGCACAGCAGATTTCGGCGCGACCTTTGCCGGACCGGAGGCTTTCGCCGCAACCGGCTTTTTCGTCTTACTTGCAGCCGCCGGCTTTGCGCTCTTGCGACGCGCGGCTAACGATCGTTTTGGAGGCGTTCGGGTATTTCGTCGGGAGGGCGGCAAGAGCGGAACAGCCTTCCTGTTTCTGACCCATCGCAATCAGCGACTGGCCAAGCTTCAGCATGCTATCCGGCGCCCGCGTACTGTCCGGATACTTCTTGATCTCCTCGGCGAAGGCGCGGGCGGCAGCCGGATAATCCTTCTGCACATAGGCGATATCGCCGAACCAGTACACGGCCTGGGGGGCCAGTTCGTCGCTGGGATAGGCATCGGCGAAGCTGCGGAAGGCGCCGCGCGCCTCGTCATATTGGGTTTTGCCGAGCAGCGTCATGGCCGCGTCGAAACGCGCGCGGTTGGTGCTCGGCGGCGGCGTGGCGCCAGCCTGAGCCGAAGGCCCGCCATTCGCCGGCAAGGTGCCGAGCCGGCCCGGTGGCGGCGCAAGCTGCATTGGCTCGCCGGTCCCTCTCGGCGGCGGACTACCGATGGTGTCGGCCGGTGTCGAAGCCGGCGGCGCGAATGATGCCTGCGGCCCTGTGCCCATGCACGGTACGGGCGCTTCGTCCGAGGCGCCAAGTTGGGTCGCGGCGACTTTGCAAAGGCGGTAGTCGAAATCCTTCTGCATCCGCTCGATGCGGGTGTTCGCTTCATCGATGCGGTGATCCAGTTGCTCGATCTGACCCGTGAGATGGCGCACCGTGTTTTCCAAATCCTGGCTGCGCTGCCGCCAGTAATTGATCGAGGAATCCTGCGCCTGCTCGTGCTGCATCTGCTGCAAGCGCGCCGCCTTCTCCTCCTCACTTTCGCCGAAGAGATCGGCCACCTGATAACTTCCATCGGGCGTTGCGGGCGACAGCCTTCCGTCTGCTGCCGCGGCGGGGAGCGCGGCTGTGCACGCTCCGGCGAGAATCCCGAAAGCCTGTATTTGCTGGCGCCAAGTCTTATTCATCTGTGAAACCCACTTTGAGGCCGCCCACTCGCTTGCATCGTGCGGCTCACCTTTAGCCGAAAAGACGGCCCGCGGGAAAACCCAAACCGCGAGTTTCCGAAAATCGAGGTATGAAGGGTGGTGCCTTGCCGGGCGCGGTCCACCCTACAGGACTGGGCTCGTGACCAATGCCCGCGCCTTCGACTCTTGGCGCGGCGAGCCAGGCGCATTACCTATCATGTACCCGAATTTACAAACTGAGATCTGTTCATGATGCTGGCGACGCTCATAAGGGCCGCAATTGTCTTTTCAATTTTCGCTCTGCCGCCGATGGCGGGGTGCAAGAAGCCGTTCGGGAAAGAGCTAACCTTGGGCGAGACACCCTGGCGCGCGGTTGCGGCTACTTTGTTTGACGACCCTTAACCAGCGGCCCTGCTGCAATGCCATCGCGGCGGGTGGAGGCAATCCTTTAGGGTCTCCAATGATGCAGTACGTACCGCATCCGCAACGAGCCGCCGGACCCCGCGTAAAACGAAAAGGCGCTCCGGATAGAGCGCCTTTCCCTTTTGGCTCGGATCGATGAGCTACGACGATGCGCCGCCGCTGGTGACCGTGGTAACGCCGCGGCGGTTCTGCGCCCAACAGTCTTCCGAGGATTGCGTGCAGATCGGCCGCTCTTTGCCGTAGGAAATCGTGTCCACGCGATTGGCGGCCACGCCAACGCTGACAAGGTACTCCTTCACCGCATTGGCGCGGCGGGCGCCCAGCGCGAGGTTGTATTCGCGGGTGCCGCGTTCGTCGCAATGGCCTTCCACGGTGATGCGCACTTGCGAATATTTCTGCAGCCACTGCGCCTGCCGCTGCAGAACGCCACGATCTTCTTCATTAACATTATATTCGTTTAAGCCGAAATGAACTGTGTCGCCGACATTGACGCGCAGATCTTCCGCACTGCCGGGAATAACATTGGAACTTTCGCCGGTGGTGACCGCGCCATTGTCTACCGGCGGAGGCGCCTCGACTGGCGGCGGCGCAGTGCTAGCCGGTGGCTTGTTGGCGCAGCCGGCGAGCGCGATCAGCCCTGCCGCGGCAATCAGCTTCATGGTGGTTGGGAATTTCATCATTTCATATCGCTCCGCTTCTTCTGCCAGCCCGCGTGTGCGCCGGACTTGCGCTTTTGGGGAGGCGCGCACACCCCGATTACGCCGCATCGGCCGAATCAAAGCCAGACGCCACATCTTGGCACAGTAGAGACTTCTATTGAATCAATGGTGACCATGCGGGATCGGAAGCGGCACCCGGCGAGGCCACGCGCCGCTCATTCTGTCCCGTCGCGTCCACTGACCAGATTTGCGAGCCGCGGCCGCCGCGCTCGCTCCGCGTGAACATCAGCACGCGGCCGTTGGGCGCCCAGGTGGGGCCTTCGTCGTGCCAGCCACCGGTGATGATGCGCTCGCCGGAGCCATCGGGCCGCATCACGCCGACGCGAAAACTGCCATTCGCATCCTTGGTGAAAGCGATGAGATCGCCGCGTGGGCTCCACACCGGCGTGCCGTTCCGTCCACTTCCGAAGCTGATGCGATGCGCGCTGGAACCGTCGGCATTCATGACATAGACCTGCTGCGCGCCGCCGCGATCGGATTCAAACGCGATCTGCGTGCCGTCCGGCGAGAAGCTGCCGCCGGTGTCGATAGCGGGATCGGAGGTGAGGCGGGTGAGGGCGCGGGTGCGCAAATCCATCACATAGATGTCGGAATTGCCGCCCTTCTCCAAGGTCATCACCACCTTGTTGCCGTCCGGCGAGAAGCGCGGCGAGAACGTCATATTGGGGAAGTTGCCCAGCATCTCCTGCCGGCCGTTTTCGAGATCGAACAGATACACGCGTGGCTTGCCGCCGGCATAGGACATGTAAACGATCATCTGCGCGCTCGGGTTGAAGCGCGGCGTGAGCACCAGATAACTGCCGTTGGTCAGGAAGATCGGATTGGCGCCGTCTTCATCCATCACCGAAAGCCGCTTCACCCGCTTGGCGGCTGAACCGGATTCCGCCACGAAGACGATGCGTGTATCGAAATAGCCCTTCTCGCCGGTGATCCGCTCGTAAATCTTGTCCGAGATCATATGGGCGATACGCCGCCAGTTCTCGGGCGTGGTGGAAAAGGAAAGGCCAAGCATCTGCTGTCCGCCATAGACATCCCACAGGCGGAAATCCGCGCGCACCCGTCCATCGGGCTGCGCCACCGCCTGTCCCGTTACCAGCGCCTGCGCGTTGATCACCCGCCAGTTGTTGAACTCCGGCGTGGCGTTGATGTCCTTGATCTGATCGACAAGCGATTTCGGGTCCAGCGGACGAAACAGGCCGGAGCGGCTGAGATCGGCGCGGATCACGCCCGCGATCTGCGAGGCTTGGCCACCGCCGAGAAAATCCGGAATAGCGATGGGCATGGGCTGAATTTTGCCTTGCGTCACATCCACATGAAGTGCCGCGAACGCCGGCGCGCCGAAGGCAAACAGCGCGGCGATGCATGCGGTGAACACGAGAGCAATGCGTTTCATTCCAGACTCTCCGGTTACTGACCCATCATTTGTCGTGGATCAAAATTGAGCGTGATCTCCTGCCACTGGCTATAGCGATCAGCCGGCAGCTTGTACGGCGCGCAGGTGTAGATGGCGCGGCGCGCTGCTTCTGCGGCCGCCCGCGTAAAAGAATCATGAGCCACCGCGCTCTCCGATTCAGCGGACAATTGTGGCGGCTGTGCGACGGAACCGTCCTGCTTGAGGAACAGATCAAACTGGACCACCAGCTCCTCGGGATGCGGTGCACCGACCGGCGGGCTCCAGCATTCCTGAATTTGGCTGCGCAGGGAATCCTGCAAATCCATGGTCATTGCCGTCTGCGGACCGAAGCCTTTGACCGTCTTGTCGGCGACGCGGGCGTTGGGCGCAGACTTCTGCGTGGCGTCGCGTTTGTCGAGCAGGGCCATCACCTTGTTGATATCGAACTGTTGCTTTTTCTTCGGTTCGGCATCGGCCTTCGGCTGCGATGCCGGTTTCACCTTCGGCAAAGCTGGCGGTGGCTTGGGCGCAGGCTGCGGCTCGATGGCTTCGGCCTTCGGCGTTTTTTCGACGGGTTTGGTTTTTTCGACGGGTTTCGGTGTGGGCTCCGGCGCGGGTTCTGCCTTTGGCGGCGGCGGTGCCGGCTGCGGCACCGCTTCAGTCTTCTGCGGTTCTGGCGGCGTGACTTCGTCGTGCTTCGGCTCTTCCTTCGGCCGCGCCTTGACCGTGGCAATGAGATTGGTTTTGGCTGCGATGGTGATGAGATCGACCGGCACCACTGGCGGTGTCTCTTCCGCGATGTCCAGCTTGTGCGCGAAGGTGAACAACGTCGCGCCGATCACACCGGCATGCAGCAACGCCGAGCCGATAAGCCCCACGGGCGAGCGCCGCGCGCCCGCCATGGTCGGCACAGAAATCCTATTGTTCGTCTGAATGTTTCCTCCGGGCGACATCCGTAACCAGGCCGATATGGGTGAACCCTGCGGAACTGATGAGTGCCATCACTTCCATCACGCGGCCGTAATCGACCGATTTGTCCCCGCGCACAAAGATACGCTGGTCGTAGCCGTTGATTGCGATGGCAGTGAGCTTCGGCACGAGGTCCGCTTCCGCAACGGGCAGCTTCTGCAGATAGATTCGGCCGTCCTTCCGGACGCTGATCGACAGCGGTTCGCGATCCTGCGACAGGGCCTGGGCACGCGTTTTCGGCAGGTCCACCGGCACGCCCACCGTGAGTAATGGCGCCGTCACCATGAACACGATGAGCAGCACCAACATCACATCGACGAATGGCGTGACGTTGATTTCCGACATGGGCCGGATGCGTCCGCGCCTTCGTCCGTTCTCCATGCGGCGGACATGCGCCACCATCAGCGCGCCGCCTTCTCGTCCAGCTGGCGGGAAAGGATGGCCGAGAATTCGTCGGCGAAGCTTTCCATGCGGCCGGTGTAGCGGCCGATATCGTTGACGAACTTGTTGTAGAAGATGACCGCCGGGATTGCCGCCAAGAGGCCCATGGCAGTGGCGAACAGGGCTTCCGCAATGCCCGGCGCCACGACTGCCAGCGTGGTGTCATGCCGCGCGGCAATGGCCGAGAACGAATTCATGATGCCCCACACCGTGCCGAACAGGCCCACGAACGGCGCGGTGGCGCCTACGGTTGCGAGAAATCCAAGCTGGCGTTCGATCCCTTCCGTTTCGCGCTGAATGGTGACGTTCATCGCCTTGTCGATGCGGTCCTTCACGCCAGCCAGCAGCGACTCGCGCGGCGGTCCGCCTTCGAACGCCCGCCGCCATTCGCGCAGGGCGGAGGTGAAGATGGCGGCGAAGGGGTGGTCGTTGCGCTGGGAGAATTGCTGATACAACTCATCCAGCGACATGCCGGACCAGAACGTCCGTTCGAATTTGCTGGCGCGACGCCGGAGTGCGCCGAGTGTCATCCATTTGTTGATGATGATCGCCCAGGACCACAACGAGGCGAGCACCAGCAGCACAAACACCGCTTTCACAATCGCGTCGGCGCGCATGAACAACAAGACGATGGAGATGCGGTTGAGCGATGGCGCGAACGTATCGCCGGTCTGGGTCACATCGACGTTCGTCGTTGGAGCGGCAGAAGGCGGCGCGAGTTCCTGCGTCTGCGCATCGTGTGAAACAGGCGCCGCGCGGGGCGTATGCTGCGCCTGGGCGGTCGCCGCGCCAAAGCAGATCGCCAAAGCCGCCGCCAGTGCGGCGGCCGTTCGCCGCAATCTCATTGTTTAAACCTCTCCCGGGCGTGGCGCTCCGCCGGCCAGACGGCCAAAAACCAAAGCGAATCATCTGATTCCAAAGGCCATTTTAACTTGGCCGAATTTGGGCGGGAATGGTTAATCGTTTCTTTCATTCAGGAAAGGAGCGAACTTGTCGCGCGTCTCCTGCGGGAGGCGGCGCGGCCTTCCATCCAGAGTCATGATGCAGGCTTCCACGCGGCCGCGCGTCAGCAACACGTCTTTGCAAAAGATGTTTTGTTCGGCCGACATGCGTGCGCCGGTGAGCGAAACGGCGCGCGTGTGCACTTCGATCAGGTCATCGAGTCGCGCTGGCCGGACGTATTCCAGTTCCACCTTGCGCAAGGTCCAGGCCTTGGGCTCCGGCCCCTCCAACTGCGCCAGCCGCAGGATGCCGACGGAGCGGAAGAACTCCGAGCGGCCCCGTTCCATGTAGCGCAGGTAGTTTGCGTGATAGACCACGCCGGAGAGATCGGTGTCCTCATAATAGATGCGGATCGGCAGGATATGCATCCTGCCCTCGAACCTTCCTTGTGTCGCTTCGCTCAACAGTGCTGCCCTTTCGGGCAAACTGGCTTCGACGGCGGAATGATTTTCACCGATACTTCGCCTGTGTTCTTCGGCGCGGGTTCATCGGCGAAATAGTGCGTCCACACCGCGCCGAAATACCCGGCGCCGAAGAAGATCATCCACGTCAGTATCAGCGCGATGCCAAGGCCGATAACGTGTTTCAGACTACGCCTCCTCCCCGCCGGCAAACAGGCCGATTTGCCTCGCATCGCGCGGCGGCGCGGCAAGCCCGAGATGCTCGAAGGCTGCGCCGGTCAGCACGCGTCCGCGTGGTGTGCGCTGCACGAAACCCTGCTGCAACAGGAAAGGTTCAACGATTTCCTCGATCGCGTCGCGCGCCTCGCCCAGCGCGGCGGCGATGGTTTCGATTCCCACCGGCCCCCCCGCGAAGGACTCCGCTACCAGGTTCAGATACCGCCGGTCGAACGCGTCCAGCCCGCGCTTGTCGACCTCCAGCCGCGTCAGCGCTTCGTCGGCGATTTTTGCATTCACCGTGCCGTGGTTGGCAACACTGGCGAAATCGCGCACGCGCTTGAGCAGGCGGCCGGCGATGCGCGGCGTGCCGCGGGCACGGGAGGCAATTTCGCGGGCGCCGTCGCTGGTGAGATCGAGGCCCAGCACGCGCGCGCCACGTTCCACAATCGAAACCAGCTCGTCGGCAGAGTAGAAATTCAGGCGCACCGGAATGCCGAACCGGTCGCGCAGCGGCGTGGTGATAAGGCCGGAACGCGTGGTGGCGCCCACCAGAGTGAATGGCGCAAGCGTGATCTTCACGGAGCGCGCGGACGGCCCTTCGCCGATGACAAGATCGAGTTCGTAATCCTCCATCGCGGGATAGAGGATTTCCTCGACTGCCGGATTGAGCCGGTGAATTTCATCGATGAACAACACGTCGCGCGGTTCAAGATTGGTGAGAATGGCGGCGAGATCGCCGGCCCGCGCCAGCACGGGACCCGAGGTGGCGCGAAAGTTGACGGCCAGCTCGCGCGCCACGATCTGCGCCAGCGTGGTTTTGCCCAACCCGGGCGGCCCGGAAAACAGCACGTGGTCCAGGGCCTCGCCCCGTTCGCGCGCCGCCTGAATAAATATGGAGAGATTCTCCCGCGCCTGCTGCTGGCCGACAAATTCCGCAAGCCGTTTCGGCCGCAGACTCGCTTCAAGCGTGTCGTCTTCGCCCCGCTGCGGCGCAACCAGCCGCTCCATTTGTGTTGACGCAACTGTCGCCACCGTCACCCCGCCGATTGCCAAGGGTTGAAGACCGAGAGGCTCCGGAAGGGAAAGTCTTTCACATTTCGTGTCGCCAAGGTAAGCCCGGACACGATCGCGCTCGCAGCGATTTGGGCATCCACGAGCTTTGCGTTCGGGTATGCCGCGCGAATATCAGCCCAGTGCAACGCTGCCTTCAGGTCGAAATCGACGATGCGACCCACGAAGCCTACCAGCACGATCTCGTCGAACCATCGCTCCAGGTCCGAGCGCTTCTTTCCAAACGGAAGGCGGTCCACTCCATAGCGGATCTCTCCGATGCTTACGGCGCTGATGAACATATCCGCTGTTTTTTGCGCGGCGAGCCAGTCGTCAACGTCTTCATTCGGGTGGACCCTATTACCTTCCGAAACAACACAGGTGTCGATGAGGAACATCAGAACTTGATTTTTCGCATGCGCTCTCGTTTTCGCGGAGGCAGCTTGAATTCCGCTACTTTCGGTGCCGATTTCCATATTTCATAAAGCGTGCGCTCCGGTTTTGCGCCGCGGAGGCGACGATATTCTTCAACCGAAATGAGCACGGCCTTCTCCTCGCCGTTTTTAGTGATGTGCTGTGGCGCCACCTCGGATTGTCGGAGCACTTCCGAGAACCGCGCCTTTGCATCCTGTACCGACCAGCTTTTCTCCATCTGGTCCTCCTGACTAGTCTGACTAGTCAGTCTATTCTCAATGCGCCATGGCCCGCAAGCTTTCCCGGATCAGCGCATCGACGGGTGCGCCTTCGCCCACATCGCGCGCGGCGCGAGCCACGGCCTCAGCGGCCTGCGTTTGCGAATAGCCGAGCTTGACGAGTGCGGCGACCGCATCGGCTTCCGGCCCACGCGGCGCCATTATCGGCGCCACGCCTTCAGCGGCATGGCCACGCAGCATCATGGCGGGCGCCTTGTCTTTCAGTTCCGTGACGATACGCGTGGCGAGCTTCGGCCCCACGCCTTGCGCACGGCCAACGGCTGCTTTGTCGCCCAGCGCGACGGCCCGTTCCAGCTCGCGCGACGACAGCGCCGAAAGCACACTCAACGCCACGCGCGCGCCGACGTTCTGCACGCTCTGCAACAGGCGAAACCATTCGCGCTCTTCCAACGCGAAAAACCCGTACAGGCGGATGGCATCTTCGCTCACCCTGGTTTCGATCATCAGCGCTGCGCTGGAACCAGCAGTCAGCCTGGCCAAAGTCGATGACGGGCAATGCACGAGATATCCAACGCCGCCAACATCGAGGATCGCGTGATCCTCGGCGACTGAATCCACAATGCCCGCCAGCTTGCCGATCATACGAGTGCCGCAAGCACTTTCGCCCGCGTGCCGGAGAAATGCGCATGCGCGATGGCGCACGCAAGCGCGTCCGCGGCATCCACTGCTTCGACCTGCGCCGTGGGCAAGAGGCGGCGCACCATTGCAAGCACCTGCGCCTTTTCCGCATGGCCCACGCCCACCACCGACTTTTTGATGTGGTTCGGCGCGTATTCGGCAATGATGAGACCCTGCCTTGCTGCAGCAAGCAGCACCACGGCGCGTGCCTGCCCAAGCTTCAGGGCGGCAGACGGGTCCTTCGCCACAAAGGCCTGTTCGATGGCCAGCGCCGACGGCCGCAAATCCGCAATGATTTCGGCGATCGCTTCATGCAAGGCGAAAAGGCGCTGCGCCAGCTCAGTTTTCGCGTCGGTGCGCAGGACTCCGTGAGCGATATGCGACAGCCGCGTGCCGGCGCATTCGATCACGCCCCAGCCCATGCGGGCGAGACCCGGATCGAGCCCGAGAATGCGAACGATCACGTGCGTTGCTGCCGAAAAGAATCGCGAGAGCCACTCTCCGCCCGCACGTTGCGTCATGCAACAGGATCGAATCTCTCGCTGCCGATGCAAAACGGCCGGCCATCCTTCCTGGACAGCCGGCCGTTTCTATTGAATGCGCCGCTACCAGCCGAGGTGATAGGTGATACGAGCGCGCGCCACGGCGAACTTCCGGTCGTCGGCAACAGAGAACGTCTCTGCTCCAGCTGCCGTCGGGGTGGTTAGATTGTTGCTATCCTTGCCGAGATCGTACCACAGGCCCTCAGCGCCGATGCTGAGCGCCGGCATCACGTAGGTCTCCACACCGCCGCCAACGACCCAGCCATTCTTGTTCACATGGCGGCTGAACTGCGAGGTGCCGCCGCTGGCGGAATCCACCGCGAACTGCTCATGCGCGCCTTCGAACGCCGCACCGCCGGTGCCGTAGAGCAGCACGGGACCCAGCGGAGCGCCAAGCCGGCCGCGAATGCTGGCGAGATAGTTGATGTTGTCGCCGAAATCGGAATCGCCTTCGACGCCGAACATGATGCCGCCTGGCTGGAAATCATAACCGGCATGCACGCCACCGATGAACTTGGTGTCATTGTTCTGGCCGCGAAAGCTCAGATCCTGGGCAGTGCTAAGGTCGCTGAAGCTCAATTTGTTGGCGTCGAACGCACCGCCCATATTGCCGCCGATATAAAGACCGGACCAGGGTCCGCCAACAATGGGCTGCGCCGACAACGGCGCGGTGGAGAGCAGGAGGGCGGCAGCAAATCCTGCTCCGATAAAATAAGAATTCATACGCATTTGAAGTCTCCTCTTTGAAACACGCTTGCACACGGCATCGAGCCCTGGGCCCAGCCTGCGGTATATACGTACGGCCCCCCACGCCGTTCCATAGTTCCACGGCGCGCGGATGCACTCGCAGCGTCGCGCGTGGCGCAATGGTCACGCTTGTTACGGCAACGTAAGATTATTAATCGGAGGCAATGCGATTCAGACGTAATCCGCGACAAATTCGTCGAAGGCATCCCAGAAACATGCGCGGATCGAATCGTTCTCCATCAGGATTTCGTGTTCCGCGTCTGCGATTTCGCGATAACGGCCATGCTGTAGCCGCGCAGCGAATCCACGTGTCGCAGACGTATCGACAATGCGATCGCGGCCGGCACCGAAAATCAGCATGGGTGTCACAATTGCTTCGGCGTATCCGGGCGACATCACCACATCCATAGAACGGTAGGCCGCTTCCAGCCAGCCCCAGGTTGGTCCTGCCAGCCGCAAATTTGGATGCTGGCGCAGGAAATTCTGCGTGCGCATGAATCGCTGCGCATCCGATGTCACCAACTGATCGGCGAATGTGAGTGTCAGCGGATCGCGTTCTTTGATTCCCATCACCCAATCGCCACCGCGTCCCATCAAGTTCTGCACAGAGCTCATCAGGCGCGCGAGGCGCGGAGGATATCCGCGCGTCAGCGCGCGCAAGAGGGGCGCAGCAAGCACGGCGGCGCGAAACTGCTTCGGATGATCGTGCGTCGCCCGCAGCGCAATGTGCGCGCCCATGGAATGCGCCAGCACGATCGGCGGCGCGTCGCTGAGATTGTGCACCACCTTGTCGAGAAACACCTGCAGGTCGGAATCGTATTGCGCGAAATCGCCGATATACGCTTTCAGCG
>DATAVW010000143.1:0-23419 GCA_036267515.1 Rhizomicrobium sp. | reverse complement strand
TATGGAGGCGATGATCCATCAGTTCAAGCTGTACACCGAAGGCTACCGCGTGCCGGAAGGCGAGGTGTATGCGGCCGTGGAAGCCCCCAAGGGTGAGTTCGGCGTCTATCTGGTGTCGGAGGGCGCGAACAAACCGTACCGGTGCAAGATCCGCGCGCCCTCTTTCGCGCATCTGCAGGCGATGGATTACATGTGCAAAGGCCACATGCTGGCGGATGTATCGGCCATACTCGGTGCGCTCGACATTGTGTTCGGGGAGATCGACCGGTGAGCTTTCGCCGCCTTGCGCCCGCAGAACAGCAGCCTGCCAATTTCGCGTTCTCGGAGGAGAACCGGAAGCTGGTGGATCAGTGGATCGCGAAATATCCGCCGGGGCGGCAGCGCAGCGCCGTGATCGCCGCGCTATGGATCGGGCAGGAGCAGGAAGGTTGGGTCACCAAGCCGATGATCGAGGAGGTGGCGCGTATCCTCGACATGGCGGTGATGCGCGTGCTGGAGGTCGCAACCTTCTACACGATGTTCAACCTCGTGCCGGTGGGCCAATACCTCGTGCAGGTCTGCACGACCACCCCGTGCTGGCTGCGCGGCTCGGACGATGTGGTGGCCGCATGCAAAGAGCACATCGGGCCGCACCCCGGCGTGATCTCCGCCGACGGCAAATTCTCGTGGATGGAAGTCGAATGCCTCGGCGCCTGTGTGAACGCGCCGGTGCTGCAGATCGGCAAGGACTATTACGAAGATCTGGATGGGCCGGCGACGGAACGCATTTTCGAAGCTCTGCGTCGCGGCGAAACACCGAACGCGGGTCCGCAGCATGGGCGGCATACCTCAGAACCTGAAGGCGGTGCGCTGACCTTGAAGGATCCCAAACTGTATGACGGCGGCTACAGCCACATATCGAATGGCGCCGGCGGCGATGCCACGGACACTGAAGGCAAGAAACCCACGCAAGGCGCATCGGACCGCGAAGCGCCCGCGCAGAAGCCACCGGGAGCGGCCACATGACGGCCCCCCTTCAGTCATCGGTCGCTGACGCGACCGCTGACAGCTTCCCCCACAAGGGGGGAAGCGGAATGCTCGTTTGTGAATTGAGTGGAGTTGTATTCTCCCAACGCACCCGCTCTCTCCTTCCCCCCTTGTGGGGGAAGGTGGCTCGGCGCGAGCTGGCAAGCTCGCGGCGAGACGGAAGGGGGGCGTAGATGCTCGCTGATCGCGACCGGATTTTCACCAATCTCTACGGCTTCCATAGCCCGTGGCTGGACGGCGCGCGCAAACGCGGCGCGTGGGATGGCACCAGGCAAATTCTCGAACGCGGAATCGATGCAATCATCGCAGAGGTGAAAAAGTCAGGTCTGCGTGGCCGCGGCGGTGCCGGATTCCCCACCGGCCTGAAATGGTCCTTCATGCCGAAAGAAGTGAAGGAGCGGCCGCATTATCTCGTCGTGAACGCGGACGAATCCGAACCCGGCACCTGCAAGGACCGGGACATCATGCGGCACGATCCGCATCTGCTGATCGAAGGCTGCCTGATCGCCTCCTTCGCGATGCGCGCGCATGTCTGCTACATTTACATCCGCGGCGAATTCATCCGGGAGCGCGAGGCGCTGCAGCGCGCAGTGGACGAAGCGTACGCGGTGAATCTCATCGGCCAGGACAATATCCACGGCTGGCCCTTCGACTGTTATGTGCATCACGGCGCCGGCGCCTATATCTGCGGCGAAGAAACTGCGCTGCTGGAAAGCCTGGAAGGCAAAAAGGGTCAGCCCCGGCTGAAGCCACCTTTCCCCGCCAATGCCGGCGTTTATGGCTGCCCGACCACCGTCAACAATGTCGAGACCATAGCCATGGTGCCCGACATTCTTCGTCGCGGCGCGGATTGGTTTGCGAGCATCGGACAGCCGAACAACACCGGCACGAAGGTGTTCTGCATCTCCGGCCATGTGAACAAGCCCTGCAATGTGGAAGAGGCGATGAGCATTCCGCTACGCGAGCTCATCGAGACACATGCAGGCGGCGTGCGCGGCGGTTGGGACAATCTGCTAGGCGTGATCCCCGGCGGATCGTCGATGCCGGTGCTGTCGAAAGAAATCTCCGACCACGTTCTCATGGATTTCGATTCACTGGTGAAAGCGAAGTCGGGACTCGGTACCGCCGCCGTGATCGTGATGGACAGGTCCACCGATATCATCAAGGCGTTTGCGCGGCTCGCCTATTTCTACAAGCACGAGAGTTGCGGCCAGTGTACGCCGTGCCGCGAAGGCTGCGGCTGGATGTGGCGCGTACTCACCCGCATGGGCAAGGGCGATGCAACGATAGAAGAAATCGATCTGCTGCAGGATGTGACGAAGCAGATCGAAGGCCACACGATCTGCGCCTTCGGCGAAGGCGCCTCCTGGCCGGTTCAGGGCTTCTTGCGCCACTTCCGGCCGGAAATCGAAAAGCGCATCCGCGAACATGGCGGGCGAACCTCTGCACCCATGACACCTCTGGCGGCTGAGTAGGGCGATGGCGGAGAAGAAGACGCGCGTTCAACCACCTCTGCCGCTGATGATTGCGGCGATTGTCGGTATCGGTGGCGCGGTGCTGACCATGCTGGCGTGGCGCGGCGAGAAGGCGAAGAAGCTGTACCTTTCGCATTGCGACGTGGCGCTGGCGAACCCGCGCTTCTCCAGCCCCGATCTGGCCAAGCTCGACCTGAAGGCGAAGACATTCGACGGCAGCGTCGAGGAATTCGAGCGCTACGAGTGGTATGTGGCGCGGCTGGTCTACACCCTGGACGAATGCCTGGCGCTCGCTCCCATTCCGCAATGGTACGCCGTGGCGAGAACGCAGCTGGCGAGCCACGAGAAATACTTCGCGTCTGACTACTACAAGAAGCAGGACTACCTCTCGCACTACTCGCTGCGCATGCGCATGCTGATCGAACAGCAGGCGGAGGCGGCCTGAATGCCAACGCGCAAGCTTATCATCGACGGCAGGGAAATCGAGGCGGACGACTCGATCACGCTGCTGCAAGCGTGCGAGCAGGCCGGTGCGGAGATTCCTCGCTTCTGCTATCACGAGCGGCTGTCGGTCGCCGGCAATTGCCGCATGTGTCTGGTGGAATGGGTGGGCGCGCCCAAGCCGCAGGCCAGTTGTGCGCTGCAGGTGAAAGACATCTTCCCCAACAAGGACGGCACGCCGGCGAAGATCAACACCCGCTCGCAATACGCCAAGAAGGCGCGGGAAGGCGTGATGGAGTTCCTCCTCATCAACCATCCGCTCGATTGCCCCATCTGCGATCAGGGCGGCGAATGCGATCTGCAGGACCAGGCGCTCTATTACGGCCGCGCCAATTTCCACCGCTTCAACGAGAACAAGCGGGCGGTGGAAGACAAGTACATGGGGCCGCTGATCAAAACGATCATGACCCGCTGCATCCAGTGCACGCGCTGCGTGCGCTTCGCCACCGAAGTGGCGGGCGTGCCGGACCTTGGCGCCACCGGCCGCGGCGAGGACATGGAGATCATGTCCTATCTCGACAAGGCATTTGAATCCGAACTGTCCGGCAATGCGGTCGATCTCTGCCCCGTGGGCGCGCTGACGCACAAGCCGTGGGCGTTCATTTATCGCCCATGGGAACTGCGCAAGACGATGTCGGTCGATGTGCACGATGCACAGGGCTGCAACGTTCGCGTCGACAGCCGCAGCGGTCAGGTGCTTCGCATCCTGCCGCGCATCAATGAGGCGGTGAACGAGGAGTGGCTTTCCGACAAGGGCCGCTACGCGTGTGATGGTCTCAAGAACCAGCGGCTGGATCGGCCCTATATGCGCAAAAACGGCAAGCTGGTTCCGGCGAGCTGGGGCGAGGCGTTCGAGATCATCAATGCGCGCGCTCGCGCGACGAGGCCCGAGCGCATGGCTGCCATCGTCGGCGATCTTGCGGCGGCGGAAGAGATCAAGGCGCTCAAGGATCTGATGCGCTCGATCGGCGTCACCAATCTGGAATGCCGGCAGGATGGTGCGAAAGTGGGCGGTGGCCCGCGGCAGTCCTATCTCTTCAACACCGGCATCGCCGGTGTGGAGTCAGCCGATGCGTTGCTGCTGATTGGCTGCAATCCGCGCTGGGAAGCGCCGGTGCTGAATGCCCGCATTCACAAGACGTGGCTGAACAGCGCGCTTCGCATCGCCAGTATTGGCGTGCCGTACAACCTCACCTATCCGGTGGAGCAATTAGGCGGCAGCGCCGGTGTATTGGGCGCCATTGCCAAAGGCAGCCACACGTTCGCGCAAGTGCTGCGCGATGCCAAGCGGCCGATGGTCATTGTTGGCTCGGGCGCGCTTGCGCGTCCGGACAGCGGAGCGATCCTCAGCCTTGTGGCGCGCATCGCGTCTGACACCGGCATGATCGGGCCCGCAGGCACGCCGGCCGAAGGCGGCTGGAACGGATTCAATGTGCTGCACAATGCGGCGTCGCGCGTGGGGGCACTCGATCTGGGGTTCCTGCCGGGCGAGGGTGGCCGTGACATGACGGGCATTCTCGATGGCGCGAGCAAGGGTGAAATCGATTTCGTTTATCTGCTCGGCGCCGATGAGTTCGATACGGCCAAACTCGGCAACGCTTTTGTCGTGTATCAAGGCACGCACGGGGATGCGGGCGCCCATCGCGCCGATGTCATTCTACCCGGCGCCGCTTACACCGAGCAGGACGGCATCTATGTGAATTTCGAGGGTCGCGCGCAACGTTCGGAGCGCGCCACCTTCCCGCCGGGGCAGGCGAAGGAGGACTGGGCCATTCTACGCGCGCTCTCCGATGTCATCGGTCAGCGCCTGCCATACGACAATCGCGGGGAGTTGCGCCGCGCCCTGTATGCCGATGCCCCGCATCTCGCGCACGAGAACGTGCTGCCGCAATCGGTCGGCGCCGACCCGTCCATCTGGACCAACATCGGTGTGGCCGGCGGCATCGACGAGCGTACGCCGCTTGCGTCCACCATTGCCGACTTCTATCTCACCAACCCCATCGCCCGCGCGAGCGAAACCATGGCCGAGTGCAGCAAAGTGTACATCACCGGCGCGATGAAACTGGCGGCGGAATAGATGTTCTTCACCTCCTACTTCCAGCACCATGGGTTGCCTTACGGTTGGGCGTGGACGCTCAGCCAGGGGATTGTCATTATTTTCTTCGAACTGATCCTCGCGTTGTCCGTCGCGCTGTTCATCCTGGCGGATCGCAAAATCTGGGCGGCGGTGCAGCTGCGTCGCGGCCCCAACGTGGTGGGTGCGTTTGGCCTGTTACAAACCATTGCCGACGCGCTGAAGTTCTTCTTCAAGGAAGTGATTATTCCCGCAGGCGCCAACAAGGTGCTGTTCCTGCTGGGCCCGCTGATTACCGCCACGCTCGCGTTTGCCGCCTGGGCGGTGGTGCCGGTGAGCGCCGGCTGGGTGGTCGCCAACATCAATGTCGGCATCCTTTATATCTTTGCGATTTCCTCGCTTGGCGTTTACGGCGTGATCGTGGCCGGCTGGGCATCGAATTCGAAATACGCCTTCCTCTCTGCGCTCCGCGCCGCCGCGCAGATGGTGTCCTACGAAGTTTCCATCGGCTTCGTGCTGATCACAGTGTTGTTGCTCGCGGGCTCGCTTAATCTCTCGGCGATCGTGCTGGCGCAGGCGCATGGCTGGTTCCTGTTCAGCATCCTCTTCCCGATGGCGGTTGTGTTCTTCATTTCCACGCTCGCCGAAACGCAACGCCCGCCCTTCGATTTGCTGGAAGCCGAGTCCGAACTCGTGGCCGGCTTCATGGTGGAGTATTCCTCCACGCCCTTCCTGCTGTTCTTCCTCGGCGAGTACATGAACGTCATCATGCTCTCCGGCCTGTTTGCCGTGCTGTTCCTCGGCGGCTGGCTGCCGCCCATTTCCATCTGGCCGTTCACCGCCGTACCCGGCGTGATCTGGTTCATCCTGAAGCTGCTGTTCGTGTTCTTCTGCAATTCGATGGTGAAAGCATTCGTGCCGCGCTACCGCTACGACCAGCTGATGCGGCTCGGCTGGAAAGTATTTCTGCCGTTGTCGCTGGCGTGGGTGGTGCTCACCGCCGGCTGGGTGATGGTGTTTCCCCACGGCGTGTGGGCGGCGCTGACCGCCCGTGGAGGTATCTGATGGCCACGTCCAGTCTGGCGCGCACGGTACGCACCATCTTCCTCTGGGAATTTGTGAAGAGCTTCTGGCTGTCGCTGCGCTATTTCTTTTCCCCGAAAGCCACGCTGAACTATCCATTCGAGAAGGGGGCGCTCTCGCCCCGCTTCCGCGGTGAGCACGCGTTGCGGCGTTATCCCAATGGCGAGGAGCGCTGCATCGCCTGCAAGCTGTGCGAGGCGATTTGTCCTGCGCTGGCCATCACGATCGAGGCCGAGCCGCGCGCCGATGGTTCCCGCCGCACAACCCGCTATGACATCGACATGGTGAAGTGCATCTATTGCGGCCTGTGCCAGGAGGCCTGCCCGGTGGATGCCATCGTTGAAGGGCCGAATTTCGAGTTCTCCACCGAGACGCGCGAGGAACTTTACTACAACAAGGAGCGCCTGCTGGCGAACGGCGACCGCTGGGAACGCGAGATCGCCCGCAACCTCGAACTCGACGCTCCGTACAGATAACCCATGCTGCTTCAGGCCATCGCATTTTATCTCTTCTCCGCCGTGCTGATTGCGTCGGCGGTGATGGTGATTGCCGGGCGCAATCCCGTGCATTCGGTGCTGTTCCTGATCCTTGCCTTCTTCAATGCCGCGGCGCTGTTCGTGCTGCTGGGCGCCGAGTTCCTCGCGATGATTCTCGTCATCGTTTATGTGGGCGCGGTGGCGGTCCTGTTCCTCTTCGTGGTGATGATGCTGGATGTGGATTTCGCGGAGCTTAAGCGGGGTACCTTGCAGTATGTGCCCATAAGCCTCGTGGTCGGCGGCATTCTGCTGGCGGAACTGGTGTTTGCCGGAACGGCCTGGCGCTTCGCGCCGGGGGCATCGCATGTGCTGGCAAGTGCGAAACCCACGCATCTCACCAATACGGAGGCGCTGGGGCGTATCCTTTACACAGACTACGTCTATTACTTCCAGATCGCGGGGCTCATCCTGCTGGTGGCGATGATCGGCGCCATCGTGCTGACGCTCCGCACCCGTCCCGGTGTGCGCAAGCAGTCGGTGCGCGCGCAGGTCCGCCGGTATGCAAGCGACACGCTCGTGGTGGTCGATGTGAAGCCGGGGCAGGGGGCGTGAACATGGCCATCGGGCTCGGGCAGTATCTCGCAGTTGCCGCCATCCTGTTCACCATCGGCGTGCTTGGCATATTTCTGAACCGCAAGAACGTCATCATCATCCTGATGTCCATCGAGCTCATTTTGCTGGCGGTGAATATCAATTTTGTGGCGTTCTCGTCCTTCCTCGGCGACCTCGTAGGGCAGGTGTTTGCACTCTTTGTGCTGACAGTGGCCGCAGCGGAAGCCGCCATTGGCCTTGCCATTCTCGTCGTCTATTTCCGCAACCGCGGCTCCATCGCGGTGGAAGACGTAAACCTGATGAAGGGCTGAGCGATGTATACGGCCATCGTCTTCCTTCCGTTGCTGGGCTCGGCCGTTGCCGGGCTGTTCGGCCGTTTCATCGGCGCGCGCGCCTCCGAGTTGGTCACTACGCTGCTGCTGTTCGTGTCGGCCGCGCTGTCCTGTTACGCCTTCTACGACGTGGTGTTCCTGGGTCACGGGCAGGTTGTGCGCATTGCGCAGTGGATCACCTCGGGCGATTTTGAAGCGGACTGGGCCCTGCGTGTCGATACGCTTACCGCCGTAATGCTGGTGGTGGTGACGGGCGTCTCCTCGCTCGTGCACCTTTATTCCATCGGCTACATGCACGAGGACCCGAGCCAACCACGCTTCTTCTCGTATCTGTCGCTCTTTACCTTTGCCATGCTGATGCTGGTGACGGCCAACAACTTCCTGCAAATGTTCTTTGGCTGGGAAGGGGTGGGGCTCGCCTCATATCTGCTGATCGGCTTCTGGTATGAGCGGCCTAGCGCGAACGCCGCCGCCATAAAGGCGTTCGTCGTCAACCGTGTGGGCGATTTCGGCTTTATGCTGGGCATCTTCGCCGTGTTCTTCATCTTCGGCACGCTGGATTTCGACAGCGTATTCCGAGCCGCACCGCATTTCGTCGGCCACACCTTCCACTTCGGCAGCTGGAACGTGGATATTCTCACCACCATCTGCATCCTCTTGTTCGTCGGCGCGATGGGAAAGTCGGCCCAGATCGGGCTGCACACCTGGTTGCCAGATGCCATGGAAGGCCCCACGCCGGTGTCGGCCCTGATCCATGCGGCTACCATGGTGACCGCGGGCGTGTTCCTCGTCTGCCGCTGCTCGCCGTTGTTCCAGCTGTCGCCCGCGGCCCTCGGTTTCGTTACCTTCATCGGCGCGACCACCGCGTTTTTCGCAGCCTCAGTCGGCCTGTTCCAGAATGACATCAAGCGGGTGATCGCGTACTCCACCTGCTCGCAGCTGGGCTACATGTTCGCCGCCGCGGGTGTCTCCGCTTACGGCGCTGCGATGTTTCATCTTTTCACACACGCTTTCTTCAAGGCGCTGCTGTTTCTTTCCGCCGGCGCCGTCATCACCGCGATGCATCACGAGCAGGACATGCGGAAGATGGGCGGCCTTGCGCGGAAAATCCCCTTCACCTGGGCGATGATGCTGATCGGCAATCTCGCGCTCACCGGGGTCGGCATTCCGTTGCTGGCCATCGGCACCGCCGGCTTCTACTCCAAGGACACCATCATCAACGCAACCTTCACCGCCGGTACCGGCGTCGGCACCTACGCCTTTGTGCTGACGCTGACCGCTGCGGCCATGACCTCGTTCTATTCCTGGCGCCAATTCCTGATGACCTTTCACGGCCGCTATCGCGGTGCGGATGAGGATGTGCATCTTGAGCATGCCGACGCGGACGCGCATGCGCATGATGAGCCGAATGCCGATCACGCGCATGGTCACGCATTGCAGCTGTCGGAAGTGCACGAAGCGCCGTTATCGATGCTCGCCCCGCTGGCGGTGCTGGCGGTGGGCGCCCTGTTTGCCGGCGCGATTTTCGATCACTGGTTCGTGGGTGCCGATGCGCACGGCTTCTGGCGCAACGCCATCGCGCTGGCGACCGGCCGTAACGCTGGCGAAGAGAACATCCCCACCTGGGTAGAATTCGGGCCGTTCGTGGCAACGATCCTCGGCTTCGCGATTGCCTACTATTATTACATCCTTCACCCGGCGCTTCCCGCAAAGATGGCCGCGCGGCGGGGACTGCTGTACCTCTTCCTCTACAACAAATGGTACTTCGACGAGCTTTACAATTTCCTGTTCGTGCGCCCATCGCTGTGGCTCGGCCGCGTGTTGTGGAAGGTGGGTGACGGCCGGATCATCGATGGACTGGGCCCTGATGGGATCTCCGCGCGAGTGCTCGACGCCACGCGCGGCGCTGTCCGGCTGCAATCCGGCTATGTGTATCAGTACGCATTTGTCATGATCGTTGGCGTAGTGGCGTTGGCCACCTGGTTTATGTGGGCGGGAGGCATTCACTGATGCACCTGCCGCTGCTCAGCATCGTCACGTTTCTGCCGCTCATAGGCGTGCTGCTGATTCTCGTGCTGCCGGGTGACGGCGAGCGTCTGGCGAAAAACGCCCGTTGGATCGCGCTGATCGCAACGATCATCAATCTTGCCGTTTCAGTGGTGATTTGGGCGAAATTCGATGGATTGAGCGCTGCCTTCCAGTTCGAGGAGCGCGCCAACTGGCTTGGCTTCGGCATCAGCTACCACATGGGCGTGGACGGCATTTCGGTCCTGTTCGTCGTGCTCACCGCCGGCCTTATGCCGTTCTGCATTCTGGCGAGCTGGGAGGCGATCAAGACGCGCGTCGCCGAATACATGATCGCTTTCCTCGTTCTTGAAACGCTCATGATCGGCGTGTTCTGCGCCCTCGACCTCGTACTTTTCTACGTGTTCTTCGAGGGTGGGCTGATTCCGATGTTCCTCATCATCGGCGTGTGGGGCGGGGTGCGGCGCGTCTACGCCAGCTTCAAGTTCTTCCTCTACACCCTGCTTGGCTCCGTGCTGATGCTGCTCGCCATCCTCTGGATGTATTTGTACGCGGGCACCACCGACATCGCCGTGCTGCTGAAGAGCGCGCACTTCCCGGTCGCCATGCAGGCGTTCCTGTGGTTCGCGTTCCTTGCGTCCTTCGCCGTGAAGATGCCCATGTGGCCGGTGCACACCTGGCTGCCCGATGCACATGTGGAGGCCCCGACAGCGGGTTCGGTAATCCTCGCGGGCATCCTACTCAAAATGGGCGGCTACGGTTTCTTGCGCTTTTCACTGCCGATGTTCGCCAGCGCCAGCCATAGCTTCGCACCTTTCATCTTCGTGCTCTCCATTATGGCCATCGTCTACACCTCCTTCGTGGCGCTGGCGCAGGAGGACATGAAGAAACTCATCGCCTATTCGTCGGTGGCGCATATGGGCTTCGTCACCATGGGCATTTTCTCGATGACGCATCAGGGCATCGAGGGCGGCATCTACCAGATGTTAAGCCACGGCGTTGTGTCGGGCGCGTTGTTCCTCTGCGTCGGCGTGATTTACGATCGCATGCACACCCGCGAAATCGCCGCCTATGGCGGACTGGCGTCGCGCATGCCGGTGTATGCCGCCTGCCTGATGGTCTTCACGCTGGCGAATGTCGGTCTGCCCGGCACGGGTGGTTTCGTGGGCGAGTTCCTCACCATGCTGGGTACGTTTCGGGTGAACACCTGGGTTGTCATTTTTGCCGCCACCGGCGCGATCCTCTCCGCCGCTTACATGTTGTATCTCTATTGGCGGGTGATCTTCGGAAAACTGGTGAAGCCGGCGCTTCAGACCATTCAGGATCTCTCGCTGCGGGAATTCGCCATTCTCTCGCCCCTTGTGATCATCACCATCATCATGGGCGTGTATCCGAACTTCGTCTTCGATGTGACGCATGCGTCCGTGGCCAATCTGGTGCACCAAAGCCAGCTGGCAATGGCCCGCGACGAACACTTTGCCGCGAACAGGCCTCCCGCTGTAAGCGGCGGGAGAGCCATTGCTGTGTTCTCGCGTGAGGCGGCGCGATGACTGCGCTTTCCGCCGATCTCATAACGCTGCTGCCGGAGCTGGTGCTGGGGGGCGCCGCGCTGGTGCTGTTGATGCTCGGCGCCTTCCGCGGCGAGCGTTCCGCGACCTTGGTATCATGGCTCGCCGTGGCAACACTTGTGGTCACCGGTTATCTGCTGCTGGCCACCGGTGCGCCCAAAGCGACTGCTTTCCGCGGCGCTTTCGTGATCGATGGTTTCGGGCGCTTTGCTGGGATGCTGGTGCTGCTCGGCTCCGCGCTCGGCCTGTTGATGTCGAACCGTTACCTTGAGGATTTGCGCATCGCGCGCTTCGAATATCCCGTGCTCATCCTGCTCGCGACACTGGGCATGCTGCTGATGGTCTCTGCCGCGAACTTCGTCGCGCTCTATATGGGCTTCGAGCTGCAGAGCCTCGCATTGTACGTGCTCGCCGCCTTCCATCGCGACTCGCAGCGCTCCACCGAAGCGGGCCTTAAATATTTCGTCCTCGGCGCGCTGTCCTCCGGCATGATGCTCTACGGCATCTCTCTGATTTATGGATTTACCGGCACAACGGGATTCACCGCCGTGGCAGAGGTGGTGCGCGCCTCCGGCGTCGGCATTGGGCTCGTCTTCGGCCTCGTGTTCCTCATCGCGGGACTCGCATTCAAGGTATCCGCGGTGCCGTTCCACATGTGGACGCCCGACGTCTATGAAGGCGCACCAACCCCCATCACCGCGCTGTTCTCCATGGCACCAAAAGCAGCCGCGATGGCGCTGTTCCTACGCGCCATTCTTACCGGCTTCCCCTCCGCCACGCCGCAATGGCAGCAGATCGTGTGGGCGGTATCGGTGCTGTCGATGTTTCTGGGCGCCTTCGCGGCCATCGGCCAGACGAACATCAAGCGCTTCATGGCCTACAGCTCGATTGCCAATATGGGCTATGTGCTGATCGGGTTGGCCGCCGGCAGCGCGCAGGGCGTGCAGGGCGCGCTGATCTATCTGCTCATCTATGTTGTCACCAATGCGGGCGCCTTCGGCGTCATCCTCGCCATGCGCCGCAGCGGCGTCATGGCGGAGGACATTTCCGATTTGTCCGGCCTTGCGCGCACGCGGCCCGGCCTTGCCTTCGTGTTTGCGGCGATGATGCTGAGTCTGGCCGGCATTCCGCCGCTCGCGGGCTTTTTCGCGAAATTCTATGTCTTCCTCGCTGCCATCAACGCGCATCTCTATGTACTTGCGGTATTGGGTGTGCTCGCCAGTGTGATCGGCGCGTATTATTATTTGCGCATCGTGAAGATCATGTATTTCGACGAGCCTGCGCCGGTGTTCGACGAGCAGCTGACAATTTCACTCAATACGATTCTCGTCGGCTCGAGTCTGTTCACGCTGTTCTTTATCGTGGGAGCCGCGCCGCTGGTGGCGCTGGCTGGTGCTGCGGCCAAGACGCTGGTGCCGTGAGCAGCTTCCCGCCGTGGCCTGCGGGCTATCGGCACATCCATTTCGAGACCATCGACTCGACGAACGACGAAGCGCGCCGGCTCGCCATTGCCGGTGAAGCAGGCCCGGTGTGGATCACGGCGGATGAGCAGACGGCCGGGCGCGGCCGGCGGGGCCGCGTATGGGTGTCGCCCAAAGGCAATCTGATGAGCACCTTACTGCTCAACCCGCAAAAGCCGGCCCCGGAGTGCGCTCAGCTATCGTTCGTCTCGGCCATTGCCGCTGCCGATGCTGTCGTGCATTTCGCGCCTGAAGCCGAAGTGAAGGTGAAGTGGCCGAACGATGTGCTGGCGAACGGCCGCAAAATTTCCGGCATCCTGCTGGAATCCGCGAGCGCCGGTGGCGAACCTTATTTCCTCGCCATCGGAATTGGCATCAATCTGGCGCATTTTCCTCCGGATACGGAGTTTCCTGCCAGCTCTCTGGCTGCATTGGGAGTGCCGCCCCGGGTACCCACTGAGGCCCTGGCCCAACTCGCCGCCTCTTTCGCGAAATGGTATGAGCTGTGGCGTGGGCAGGGGTTCGCGCCCATCCGCGATGCCTGGCTGGCGCGTGCGGCCAACCTCGGCGGCAGGATCCGCGCGCGGCTGACAACGGGGGAGACGAGCGGGGTGTTCGAAGGTATTGACGAAACCGGCGCGCTGCTCTTGCGCGAAACGCCCGATCGCTTGCGCACCATCGCGGCCGGAGAGGTATTTTTCTAGATGCTTCTCGCCATCGATGCCGGGAATACCAACATCGTCTTTGCGATCTGCGAGGGCGAAACCATCCGCGCGCAATGGCGCGCCGTCACCGAAACCAGGCGCACCGCGGACGAATACGCCGTCCTGCTGAAGCCGCTGCTGGAATTCCAGGGGCTTTCCTTCGGCGACATCGATGCGGCGATCATCGCCACGGTGGTACCTGCGGCGCTGTTCGATCTGCGCCAGTTCTGCCGGCGCTATCTGAATTGCGAGCCGCTGGTGATCGGCGATGCAAACGTCGATCTCGGCATCGGTGTTCATACCGATCGGCCGCAGACGGTGGGCGCGGACCGCCTGGTGAATACGGTGGCGGCACACGCGACCTACAAGGGCGCGCTGATCATTGTCGATTTCGGTACCGCCACCACCTTCGATATCGTTACCGAGAAGGGCGATTACGAAGGTGGCGTGATCGCACCGGGCGCAAATCTCTCGGCCGAAGCACTGCACCAGGCCGCCGCCATGCTGCCGCGCGTTGCCATCGGCCGTACGCAATCGGTGATCGGCAAGGACACGGTGCCTGCCATGCAGTCCGGCCTCTATTGGGGATACCTGTCGCTGATAGAAGGGCTGGTGACGCGCATCAAGGAAGAGTTCGGCAAACCGATGGCGGTGATCGGAACCGGCGGCCTCGCCAATCTTTTCTACAGACAGACCACGGCAATTGACCATTTGGATCCGGACCTCACGATTCGCGGCCTCGTGCTGATCCACGCACGCAATGCGCACCACTGCGGTAAACCCACTCCCTGATGCCAACCTCACCCTCATCGCAAGACGAGCTTGTGCTGCTGCCGCTCGGCGGCGCGGGTGAGATCGGCATGAATTTCAACGCTTACGGCTTCGGCCCGCCTGACGAACGCAAATGGATCGTGGTGGATTGTGGGGTGCTGTTCGGCCGCGAAACCGAAACGCCCGGCATCGACATTATTATGCCGGACATTCGCTGGCTGGCCGAGCAGCGTGAGGATGTGCTCGGGATTGTGCTGACGCACGCGCATGAAGACCACATCGGCGCGGTGGGGCACCTGTGGCCCGAGCTGCAGTGTCCGCTGTACGCGACGCCTTTCACCGCGCGATTGATCGAGGACAAGCTATTCGAAGCGGGGCTCAACGAGCGGGTCCGTGTGAATATCGTGCCGTTGCACGGGCACCTGAAGCTCGGGCCGTTTGCCATCGATTTCATGTCCATTACCCACTCCATTCTGGAGCCGAACGCACTCGCCATCCGCACACCGCTGGGCACTGTGGTGCACACCGGCGACTGGAAAATCGATCCCGAGCCACTGTTAGGCGAGAAGACCGAAATAAACGCGTTCAGGAAAATCGGCGACGAAGGCGCCTTGGCGCTGGTATGCGATTCCACGAACGCGCTGGTTCAGGGCCATTCCGGTTCCGAAGCGGATGTGCGTATCGCACTCACCGATCTCATCGGAACACTGAAGGGCAGGGTGGCCGTCACCGGCTTTGCGTCGAACGTGGCGCGGCTCGATTCCATTGCGAGAGCGGCGCGGACGCACGGCCGTGAAGTGGCACTGGTGGGCCGCTCCATGCATCGCATCACCAACGCCGCGCGCGACACCGGCTATCTGGCCGATTTCCCGCGGTTGATTTCGGAAGAGGAAGCGGCGCAGTTGCCGCCGGATCGCGTTCTCTATCTCTGCACCGGGAGCCAGGGCGAGCCGCGCGCTGCACTCTCGCGCATCGCGGTGGGTGATCATCCTACCGTTAGCCTTGGGCCGGGCGATTCCGTCATCTTCTCTTCGCGCATCATTCCGGGCAACGAGATCGGCATTCACGCGCTGCACAACAAGCTGGCCGCTTTGGGTGTCGAAGTGCTCACGGTGGAGGACCACTTCGTGCACGTCTCCGGTCATCCCGCGCGCGACGAATTGGCGGAGATGTATCGCTGGGTGCGGCCCCAGATCGCCGTGCCGGTGCATGGCGAGTTGCGCCACATGGCGGAGCACGCGCGGCTCGCGAAATCGCTGCAGGTGCCGCAGGCCGTGGTGGTGGAGAATGGTCAGATGCTGCGGCTGGCGCCCGGGCGCGCGGAAATCGTCGATGAAGTACCGGCCGGCCGCCTATTTCTGGACGGCCGCATCCGCGTGCAGGAAGGCGAGGGTTTTGCGCGCGCCCGCCGCGCCATGGCCTTCGCGGGGTTCATTGCGATCACCTTGGTGCTCGACCAGCGCGGCCGCGTCGCCGCCGATCCGGCCATTTTCTTCGAAGGCATTCCGGATAGGGTGCATCCGCCGGTACGTGAAGCGGTCGCGGAAACTACGCGCCGCTACAATTCACGTAGCGGCAAGGAGCAGGACCTCGCTGAGAATGTGCGCCGGGCCGCCCGCCGCGCCGCCGCCAACGCCTGGGGCAAAAAACCGGTGACGCGGGTGGAGATTGCTTGGGTGTGACTCCCGCTTGCTGCCGCGGCAAGCCATCCCTAACAATGTCATGGCTCGGTGAGTCATTGCGGCCCAGACGCGCCGCCGCTGGGTGGCCCGGTCAAGCCGGGCCATGACAATGGTGGTGCGAATGATCGGGCGGCTCAATCACGTGGCGATTGCGACGAAGGATGTGCGGAAGGCGTCCGACACCTATCGCAACGCGCTGGGCGCGAAAGTCTCGCAGCCGGTGCCGCTGCCGGAGCACGGCGTGGTCACCGTCTTTGTAGAACTGCCCAACACCAAGATCGAGTTGCTGGAGCCTCTGGGCGATAACTCTCCCATTGCCAAATTCCTGGAGAAGAACCCGAGCGGCGGTATGCATCACGTCTGCTACGAGGTGGACGACATCTATGCTGCGCGTGATCGCATGAAGGAGATGGGCGCCACGATCACCGGGTCCGGCGAGCCCCGGATCGGCGCCCATGGCAAACCCGTGCTCTTCCTTCACCCGAAGGACTTCGTCGGCACCCTGATTGAACTGGAACAGGCGTAAACTGCCAGCTTCCGTGCGCCATCGAAATCTTCTGGTGGGTGCCTTGCGTTATAGTGTTATAGCTGTATATAACACTAGCGAACGCAGACACCCCGGCCTATTGCCGGACTGTGCAGGAGGGCCAAGCCAATGAAAACACTTCGAAATCTCTTTTTCGCGAGCCTGCTCGCCTCGGTGTGCCTGGCTCCAGCCGTCAGCGCGGATGTGGACCGTGCCCTGAGCGGCCGACCGCTGGCGCTCATGGTTCGCGACTTCGCAACCACCAAGGTCGTGTCGTCGGAGGACCGCTCCACCATGGCTGCCGCGCTGCCGCGGCTGGTCAGTCTGCTGTTCTTACGGGCGGATCAGAACTGAAACCAATGGCGCTCGCGATGGAGCCTGAATGGAATGCCAGTCAGCCGATCTACCGGCAGCTGCGCGACCGGATCATTGCCATGATCCTTGATGGCGTGCTGCAGGAGGGCGATTCGCTGCCTTCCGTGCGCAATGTCGCGGCGGAGTACCGCGTCAATCCACTCACCGTGCTGAAGGCTTATCAGCAACTCGCCGAGGAGGATGTTGTGGAAAAGCGAAGGGGGCTCGGCATGTTTGTGAACGCTGGCGCCCGCGCGTTGCTGATGAGAGCAGAACGCGAGCGCTTCCTGACAGAACAATGGCCGCCCATCCGCGACACTATCGAGCGGCTCGGTCTGGAGTTGAGCGAGCTGCTGTATTCGAACAGCGGCAAGGAGCATTCATGAGCACCATCGAAGCCCGTGGTTTGCGCAAGACATTCAAGAACACCATCGCGCTGGACGGCATCGATCTTCGGGTGGAAGAGGGCCGCATACTGGGGCTGATAGGCCCGAACGGGGCCGGCAAAAGCACGCTGCTCAATTGCGTGCTGGGATTGATCCCCTTCCAGGGTGAACTGAACGTCATCGGGCTCGATCCCTGGCGCGCGCGCGACCGGCTGATGCGCGAGGTTTGTTTCATTGCCGATGTCGCCGTGCTGCCGTGCTGGATGCGGGTGTGGCAGGCCATCGACTATGTGGAAGGCGTCCATCCGCGGTTCGATCGCGCCAAGGCCGATGCATTTCTTGCGCGCACGCAAATCAAGAAGACGAGCCGGGTGCGAGAACTCTCGAAGGGCATGGTCACGCAACTGCATCTGGCGCTGGTGATGGCGATAGACGCCAAACTGCTTGTCCTGGACGAGCCGACGCTCGGGCTGGATCTTCTGTTCCGCAAGCAATTCTACGAGTCCCTGCTGAACGATTATTTCGACCGGACGCGCACTATCATCGTCACCACGCACCAGGTAGAGGAAATCCAGCAGATCCTCACGGACATGATGTTCATCGACCGCGGGAAGATTGCGCTGTCGTGCAGCATGGAAGATTTCGAGAGCCGGTATGTCGAGCTGACGGCGCGGCCAGATTTGGTTGCAGAAGCACAGGCACTCAAACCCATTCACGAGCGTCAGATACTTGGGCGCACTATTCTGCTTTACGACGGCGTGGAGCGCGGCCGGCTGGCACCGCTCGGGGATGTTCGCACGCCAAGCATCGCCGATCTCTTCGTGGCCACAATGGGCGATCGGCAACCGGCGCAGGGAACCGCGGCATGAGCACCGTGACGAATACCGACACCGCAGCGCCGGGAATGCAAGACATCCGCGCCGCAGCGGCATCGCCTACGCGGCCCTTCTATTGGTCGCTACGCCGGGAAATCTGGGAACACCGCGCCATCTATATTGCACCGCTTGCGGTCGCCTGCTTGGTGCTGTTCGGCTATCTCATCCGGCTTTCGCGGCTGCCGCAGACCGTTCGCCACGCCGCCACTCTGCCGTGGTGGAAACAGTATCTGGAACTTGCGTTGCCATTTGCCATGGGTATGGCGGCGGTTTTGGTGACGGGAGTCATCGTCGGAGTATTCTATTGCATTGGCGCACTCGGAAACGAGCGGCGCGATCGCAGCATCCTTTTCTGGAAGTCGCTGCCGGTCTCCGATCTCACCACGGTTCTGGCGAAGGCCACGATTCCGATGGTTGTTATTCCCGTGGTTGTTACGATGGTCGCGCTGTTGGTGCAGTTCGTGATGCTCGCCGCGGCAACCGGGGCGCTCGCGGCAAGCGGATCGGGTACACAGTTGCTATGGTCGCACTGGTCATTTCCGCACATGTCGCTGACGCTCGTCTATCTCGTCGTGACGGGCACGCTATGGTACGCGCCGATCTACGGCTGGCTGCTGATGGTATCCGCCTGGGCGCGCCGCATGACGTTCCTGTGGGCGGTGCTCACGCCAATTGGCCTTGCCGTCGTTGAGCGGATCGCGTTCGACACGAACTATGTCGGATCGCTCATCCGCTACCGCCTAAAAGGCTTTCTCGACCTCGCCTTCGTTCAACCACCGCGGAACACCACCACGATTGATCCGACCGCATTGATGACACCCGCACAGTTTTTCGGCAGCCCGGGGCTGTGGCTTGGTTTGGTCGTCGCCGTGGCCTTCGTTGCCGCCGCCGTCTGGCTGCGGCGCGGACGTGAACCAGCCTGATTTTTTGTTGAGGGGGAGGGCCGAATGCTCGATCGGATTTTTCCCAGACAGTTCGATAACCGCTATCGCGGACATTGGCTGGGGCTCGCGCTCTTTGTGTTGGTGCTGATTGTCAAAGCGCTACAGGGGGTGAATTCGATCATCTGGACCCGCGAGATCATGGCGGGCGCTGACGGCATACCGATCGACACTTTCAGTGCTGCAGCCGCGGATAGCGCGATCCTGATGTTCGCCCTGCTTGGCATGTATCTGCTGGTTCTTCCCTTGCAGAGCATTATCGTACTCATCCGCTATCGTTCGATGGTTCCGTTTATGCTGCTTATATTGCTCGCCGTTCAGTTCGGCGCACGTGGCATCCATTTTCTTCATCCAGACACCAGGTCGAATCCGGGAGGCGGCGAACCTATCGGGTTGTATGTGAATCTCGGAATCCTGGCCGTTACCGTCGTTGCCTTCGTTCTATCCATCTCAGGGCCGCGGCCACAGGCGGGTGCGCTGCCGGAAGCAATGCAATGAGCTCCACAGCGCACACCGCAATGCCGATCTCAATTTCGCATTTCGCGGCAGGCACGCCATGGTGGATCTACGGAATCGTGATCGCGGTGCTCGCGCTGCACATCGGCGGCGGTTTGGTCGCGATCCTTTCCGGGTACGGCGCTGTCACCGTCCGGAAGGGCGGCGCTCTGCATTTGCGGCTAGGCAAAATTTTCCTCGGCGCGATGCTGGTAATGGCTTCTCTGGGAACCGTGCTCTCAATCATCATCCATCAGCCGGCAAATATTGGCGGCGGCATTCTGTCGGCCTATCTCGTGGCGACCGGCTGGGTCACGGTAAGACGCAAACCCGGTTGTGTTGGGCAGTTCGAGAAAGTAGTTGCGCTGGTTCCTGTATCGGTCAGCGTCCTGTTTCTCGTATGGGGTGTGCAGTCGGTCGCCCGCGACCGACCGCTCTATTACAGCTTTGCCGCGATGGCGGCTCTGTTCGCGCTCATCGATTTCAGAGTGATTTGGCGAGGCGGTGTGTCGGGCGTTCAGCGTCTCGCAAGACACCTGTGGCGGATGTGCTTCGGCCTGTTCTTCGCCGCCGCCTCATTCTTCCTCGGCCAGCAGAAGGTCATGCCGGCTTTTATCCACGGCTCCCCAATTTTGTGGGTGCTTGGGCTGGCGCCTCTCGGGTTCATGATCTTCTGGTTGATCCGCGTGCGGCGTACCGGCCGTGGTCCGGGAACAGCGATCGTTCCCCAAGTCGCTTAAGAGCTGCCCACGCGCCAAGATGGGCGATGGGCGCCTGAGCCCAGTCGTTCGTCACACCCGTCGCCCCGGATCGGAATTTGTTTTGGCTAATGAAACCGTAAGGCAGCCAACGCCAATTTCGTGCGTTGGGAAACCGGCTATTCATATGCGGGGCTTAAGATGGACGCGTCGGGAGGAAGTGCCGTGCATCGGGTGGGTCGCCGTTCCACACCATCTTTGGGGCAGCACAAGCTGCTCATCGCCATGGTAATTTTGGCGCTCGCTTACTGTGTTGGCGCGCCATACGCCGCTACCCTCATCGCGCATTTCGGTTCCTGAAGCTTCTATCGCAACAGGTTTGCCCCAGCCGCAGCGCTCTCGTATGAAAGGGCCGATTCCGCCCTTTCGAGATCCGCTGCCCCATGCGCCTGTCCCGCTATTTCCTCCCCACGCTTAAGGAGACGCCTGCCGAGGCCCAGATCGTTTCACACAGGCTGATGCTGCGTGCCGGGCTGGTCCGCCAGGAGGCGGCCGGCATCTACGCCTGGCTGCCCATCGGCTTCCGCGTGCTGAAGAAGATCGAGCAGATTGTGCGCGAGGAGATGAACCGCACGGGCGCCATCGAAATCCTCATGCCAACCTTGCAGCCATCTGAGCTCTGGAAAGAAACCGGCCGCTACGACGCCTATGGGCCGGAAATGCTGCGCATCACCGACCGGCATGAACGCGAGTTGCTGTACGGGCCCACCAATGAAGACATGGTGACGGAAATCTTCCGCGCCTATGTGCGCTCATACAAGGCGTTGCCGCTCAATCTCTATCACATCCAGTGGAAATTTCGCGACGAAATCCGCCCGCGTTTCGGCGTGATGCGCGGTCGCGAATTCCTGATGAAGGACGCATATTCCTTCGATTTAAATAAGGAAGCCGCGCGGCGCTCCTACAACAAAATGTATGTGGCCTACCTGCGCGCTTTCATGCGCATGGGGCTCACCACCATTCCGATGCGCGCCGAAACAGGGCCGATCGGCGGCGATCTCTCCCACGAGTTCATTGTGTTGGCAGAAACCGGTGAAAGCGAAGTGTATTGCGACAAGCGGCTGCTCGATATGCCGGTGCCTGACGAGGCGATCGATTTCGATTCCGATCTGGAGCCTTTCGTACAGCAGCGTACGCGGCTGTATGCAGCGACTTCGGATGTGCACGACGCCGCGCGCTTTGAGCGCGAAGTCCCGGAAGACAAGCGGGTAATGGCGCGGGGCATCGAGGTGGGGCAGATCTTCTATTTCGGCACGAAATACTCTGTGCCGATGAAGGCGGTCGTGGCCGGACCCGACGGCAAGGAGGTCCCCATTGAGGGCGGTTCCTACGGCATCGGCGTGTCGCGGCTGGTCGGGGCCATAATCGAGGCGTCGCACGACGACGCGGGGATCATCTGGCCGGAGCCGGTGGCGCCGTTCGACATTTCGCTGATCAATCTGAAGAAGGGCGATTCGAAAACCGATACCGCCTGCGAAGAACTGTACGCGAAGCTCACCACCGCCGGCAAAGACGTGCTCTACGACGACACCGATGAGCGGCCCGGCGCGAAATTCGCCACCCACGACCTGATCGGCAATCCGTGGCAGATCATTGTGGGGCCGCGCGGACTAGAAAAGGGCTTGGTCGAACTCAAGCACCGCGCCACCGCCGAACGGACAGAAGCGTCCGCCGAGGCCATCTTGAACAGATTCGCGTAATGCGGCCCTTGGTTTCACACTAATGCCAAATGCGTCTCGCAGTGCCGGACCGTTCTCCGCCTTCGAGTGGATGATCGCGCTGCGCTACCTCCGGCCGACACGGCGCGAAGGCTACGTGTCCGTCATCTCCATTTTCTCGCTGATCGGCATTGCCATTGGGGTGGCCGCGCTGATCATCGTGCTTGCCGTGATGAATGGGTTCCGGCACGAGTTGCTGGCGCGCATCCTTGGCCTGAACGGTCACGCGGTGGTGCAGGGCCTGTACGGAAATCTCACAAACTACGATCATCTGGCCGGACGATTGCGCACAGTGCCGGGTGTTACGCGAGTCACACCCATTGTGGACGGGCAGGTGATGGCGAGCGCCAATGGCCTCAATGCCGGCGTGATCGTGCGGGGAATGCGCCGAAGCGATCTGGAGGGACTCACCACCGTCTCGAAATCCCTCTCGCAAGGCGCGCTCTCGCATTTCGCGGGCGGGGACTCGGTCATTATCGGCCAGCGTCTTGCAGAAAAACTGCGCCTTGTGCCGGGGATGCAGATCACGTTGATCGCGCCGCGCGGCAATGTCACGCCGTTTGGCACGACACCGCGCGTGAAGAGCTACACAGTCGCCGGCACGTTTCGCATTGGAATGAGCGAATACGACCAGACCTTCATGTTTATACCGCTCGAGGAAGCGCAGCTCTATTTCAACATGGGCGACAGCGTGAACGGCTTGCAGATTATGGTCCGCGACCCAGAACAGATTGGCGCGGTGATGAACGGAATTTCCACCGTCGCCGGTCCCTACACCCGGGTCATCTCATGGCAGGACATGCAATCCAGCCTGTTCGGCGCGTTGCAGGTGGAACGCAATGTGATGACGCTGATCCTGGCCCTTATTGTGCTGGTTGCGGCGCTGAATATCATCTCCGGCCTCATCATGCTGGTGAAAGACAAGGCGGGCGACATCGCCATCCTCCGAACCATGGGGGCGCGCCGCGGTGCGGTCATGCGCATCTTTTTCATTGCCGGCGCCAGTATCGGCGTCACGGGAACGCTGCTGGGTTTGATAATTGGGGTCGTCTTCTGCACCTATATCGAAGAAATCCGGCAGTTCCTCTCGTCCCTCACCGGTACCACGCTGTTCGATCCCACCATCTATTTCCTGAGCCGCATTCCGGCGCAGATGAATCCGCGCGAAGTCGTGTTCGTGGTTGTGCTGGCGCTGTCGCTATCGTTTCTCGCGACGCTTTACCCTTCGTGGCGCGCGGCGCGCCTCGATCCGGTCGAGGCGCTTCGTTATGAGTGAGCAGCCCATCCTGCGGCTGGACGGCGTTGCACGCCGATATGCGCAGGGGCAGGGGACGCTGGAGATCTTCCGCGATTTACGCTTGACCCTGTGGCCGGGAGAACTGGTCGCTTTGGTCGGGCCTTCGGGTGCCGGAAAATCCTCCCTGCTGCATATGGCAGGCCTGCTGGAGGCACCTTCGGCTGGCGAAATCTACCTGGCAGGCGCTGCCGCATCACAACTGCCGGAAACCGAGCGCACGCGCTTACGCCGTGATTTGATTGGCTTCGTCTATCAGGCGCATCATCTCCTGCCGGAGTTC
>DATAVW010000142.1:0-28495 GCA_036267515.1 Rhizomicrobium sp. | reverse complement strand
GTCTGGCCCATATAGATGGCGAACGACCATTCGCCCAGCAGCCGCAGCGGCGTGGACTGAAAGAGCCGCGCGACAATGCCGCGATCGAATGCCAGCGCCAGAATGACGGCGAACAATGGCGGCAGTACCCAGTAATCGCGCACCGTGTGCGACCAGCCGGTCGTATAGACGGCATAGAAGAAGGCGGCAAAGACGAGAAGCTGCACTGCCGAATGCCAATGCTCCGAAAGCGCGTCGCCGTGTGATTTGAGCTCCCGATAGAGCACGGCAAGCCCGACGCCCACTGCGAAATCGCCGATGCCCCGCGCAATCCCCCAATCGTAGGTGATGTCCAGTCCGATCCGTGGCTGGATCAACAGCCGCAACACGAGAAGGCCGAAGACAATCGATGCAAGGCCGGCCAAAAGGCGCTGGCGGGCGATCCACAGATAGACTGGGAAGATGAGGCAGAGGAACCACTCCACGCTCACGAACCACGACACACCGTTCCACGAGAGGCGTGGAAACAGGTGCCATGCCTGCACCAGAAACAGATTTCCGACGAAGCTCCAGAAAGTGGCGTATGGGTGATAGCCCCGCGCGTCGTAGATGGAGATGTAGTGCCCACGCGCCGCCAGCCAGCGGAAGAACAGCGCCATCGCCAGCATCAGCAGAAGCGTGAAGAGATGCAGTGGATAAAGCCGCGCAAGCCGCGCTTTCAGGAAATCGAAATAGCGGAACTCGCGCCGCGCCGCATACACATGAACCAGGATGAAGCCGGAAAGGGCGAAGAAGAATTCGACCCACAGATAACCCTTGGCCACGAAGACATCGAACCACCGCAGGGTCTGGTAGCCGTGCGCTTCGTGGTAATGATAAAGCACGAGCAGCAGCGGCGGCAGCGCGCGCGCCCCGGCCAAAGCTCGGATTTCCGACGGCTTTGCAGTCGCTCTGCTTTCCGGCATGCCCCCTCCGAATCGTCGTGCAGCTTAGCGCAGCCGAAGCATCGGGGTGCATACGGCACAGCGGCCGCGTTCGGCCTGCGCCTTTCTCGCCGCCGAAAGCCGTGTAGATTGCTTGGCTGAACTGTTCGGTCACACAAGGTGGTTGAATGCGCATTCTGCTGACCGGTGGGGCTGGCTTTATCGCTTTTCATGTTGCCACGGCGCTGCTTGACCGTGGCCATGAAGTCACTGCGCTCGACAGCCTCAATGCCTATTACGATCCGGCGCTGAAAAAAGCCCGTGTGGGGCAGCTTGCCGCGCGCCGAGGATTTCGCTTCGTGGAATGCGACATTGCCGAGGGCGAGGCACTGAAGTCTGCGGTGGGCGATGAACGGTACGACGTCATTCTTAATCTCGCGGCGCAAGCGGGCGTACGCTATGGGCTGATCGATCCCGGCTCCTACACGCGCTCAAATCTGGTGGGCCATCAGAATATTCTGGAATTTGCGCGGCACCATCACGGTCTGGCGCACCTCGTCTATGCATCGTCAAGCTCCGTCTACGGAAATGATTCGAAGGCACCGTTTTCGGAGGACGCGCGCGCCGACAAGCCGGTCTCGTATTATGGCGCGACCAAGCGGGCAGGGGAGTTGCTGTCATACTCCTATGCCGATCTGTTCGGCCTGAAGCAAACAGGCCTGCGCTTCTTCACCGTGTACGGACCTTGGGGACGGCCCGATATGGCATATTGGCTGTTCACCGATGCCGTTCTTCGGGAAAAGCCATTGCCGGTGTTCGGCGGGGGAACCTTGCGGCGCGACTTCACCTATATCGACGACATCGTTTCCGCACTGGTGCGTATCGTGGAGACGCCGTTTGCGGTTGAGCGCGGCGCGCCGCACCGCATTTACAATCTCGGCAACAGTCACCCGGAAGATGTGCTGACGCTCATTCGCTGCATTGAAAGTGCGACGGGTAAATCCGCGCGCATCGAGGATGCGGATGCGCCCCCGGGCGATGTGCGCGAAACCTACGCCGATATTTCGCGGGCGAAACGGGATTTCGGCTTTTCGCCGTCCACCTCGCTGGCGGACGGCGTCGGCCGCTTTGTCGCCTGGTATCGCGATTACACCAGGCTCTGACTTATGCCGCATTATGATGTGGCGATTGCCGGGCTTGGCGCGATGGGTGCTTCCGCCGCGCTGCAGCTGTCGAAACGTGGCGCCAGGATCATCGGCTTCGACCGATTCAACCCGCCGCACAGTTTTGGCTCCTCGCACGGGGAAACCCGGGTCACGCGACTTGCGATTGGCGAGGGGGAACATCTTACGCCGCTCGCGATGCGCTCGCACGAGTTATGGCGGGAAATCGAGAGCGAGACGGCGGCCCGTCTGTTGAGCGAAAGGGGCGCGCTGATCATCTCCAGCGAGCGAAACGCCGCACAAACCCATGTGTCCGGATTTTTCAGGCGAACCGTGGCAGTAGCAACAAAGTTCGGTATCCGACATGAAATTCTGAGCGCCGCGCAGATCCGCGTGCGCTGGCCACAGTTCAACGTGCGCGATGATGAGATTGGCTATTTTGAGCCCACGGGCGGGTTCGTTCGCCCCGAGGAGTGCGTGCATGCCGAGCTCATGTTGGCCCGCCGCTACGGCGCGGAGCTGCACGTCAACGAACCGGTGCTCGAATTCGATGCTTCAACAGGTGGAGTGACCGTCGCGACCCGCCGGGGCCGCAATTCTGCGGACCGACTCATAATCGCTGCCGGGGCCTGGCTGCCGGAGTTGCTCGGCGAACAATATGCCCGGCTGTTTAAAGTTTATCGCCAGACGCAGGTCTGGTTCGAGGTAGAGGACACAGGCCTGTTTGCGCCGGACCGTTTTCCCGTGTTCATTTGGGAACTGCAGAATTCGACACAAGGCATTTACGGCTTTCCGGCACTTGACGGCGCGCGTGCGATCAAAATCGCCAGCGAACGGTTCGAAACCACCACCACGCCCGCGGAAGTCAACCGCGATGTCTCCGCCGATCAGGTCGCCGCGCTGCACGATCTCGTTGCACCGAATTTGTACGGTGTTACGTCACGATGCCTCAAATCGGCGGCCTGCCTGTACACCGTGGCGCCGGATTTCGGCTTCATCATCGACACCCATCCGGACTGCGAACGCATCATCATCGCCTCGCCGTGTTCCGGCCACGGCTTCAAGCATTCCCCAGCGATCGGCGAGATGCTGGCCGATATGGTGCTCGGCCAGACGCGCCGCTTCGACCTTGCACCCTTCGGTCTGCGGCGGTTCCTCGAATAGGGCAAGTGTTCGGCACTAGCTTCCCTTCTTCGTGAAATCGGGCCGCCACTCTGGCAAGCCCGAACGCCATTTGACGAAGGCAATCCAGTCGGCCGCAAGCGCATCGGTCTGCGTCTTTGTCGAGCCGATGCCGTGGCCCGCTTCAGGATCGATGCGCAGCAGCACAGGATTGGGCGTTCCGGAGGCAAGCAATGCAGCAGCAAATTTCGCGGGCTCCCAGGGCGAGACCCGGGGGTCGTTCAAGCCGGTGGAGATCATGACGGCGGGGTAGGTCGCGCCGGGTTTCACATGCTGAATCGAATCCATCGCGTACAGATTCTTGAATCCCTGCTCGTTCGTGATGGAGCCGAACTCCGGAATGTTCGGCGGGCCGTTCGGCGAGAACTCGGAACGGATGGTGTTGGCGGCGGGCACCACATCGATCGCGCCGGCAAACAGATCGGGGCGGTCTGTCACGGCGCAGCCAACTGTAATGCCGCCCGCCGAGCCGCCCAGGATGAACAGGCGGTCCTTCGTCGTGATGCCCCGGGCGATCAGATCTTCGCCGCAGGCGATCAGATCCTCCCAGGTGTTGTGCTTGTTCGCGTCCTTTCCGCCGAGACGCCAGGCTTCGCCAAGTTCACCGCCGCCACGCACATGGCACACCCCGTAAGTGATGCCTTCTTTCATCGCGACCGCGCGGCGCGAACTGAAATCCGCGAGTTCGGAAATGCCGTAGGAGCCATACGCTTCCACCATCGCGATCTGCGGCTTCGGCGCATCCTGTGGCTGAATCAAAGAGAGCGGCACCATCGTGCCATCATGGGCCTTCGCCTCCAGATCACTTACAACGAAATTCGTGGGGTCGATGTCGCCGTGAACGCCGAGCTTCAGATCGGTGAAACGCTTTGTCTTCGGATCGTAACGATACTCCGAAGGGGCCAGCACCCAGTTGGAAAATGCAATCGTAATCCCCGGCCTGCGCGGATCGCTGAAAATTTCCGAGATGTGGCCTTTGGCCGGCAACGCAACCTCCTCGATCCGCGTGCTACCTGCCGGCACGCGCAACAGCTGCGAATAGGCGTCGTGCCGTACGGAGACATACACGCCATCTGACGCCGCGTGTACGTCCTCGATCACACGATCCGGCTGTGCCGGCACCAGAACGGTGGCTGTCGAAAGTGGTGCTCCGGCCTTCACATGCAGCACCTGGAACGTCGGTGCGTTGTGGTGAGAAAGCAGATAGACGTCGTTGCCGCGCATATCTCCGCGGGTAATATCGTCGCTGCGGTCGACAAATCGTTTCCACGGCGCATCGGGACGGCTCGCATCCTTGGCCCGCACCATCCAGGCTTTGATTTCGTTCTGCACGCCGTTGATGGACGCGAGCAGTGCTACCGAAGAACCCGGACTGATCTGGATGGCGGGGAATTCATCGGGCGTGAAGCTTGCATTCTTGGAAACGCCGTTCCCAGCGATCGGTACGGGCGGCGCCTTCAAGTCCCACACATCGGCGGCGGCATTCTTGTACTTGTTGATTGGATCCTCACCGGGGGCGAGTTCCTTAAGGCGGACGAAATAGAGGAGTTTCGAGTCGCTAGTCCACGAAGTTGCGCCGAAGTCGGTACGGTCGACGGGGCCTGCCATCTGTTTGCCGCTCGCCGCGTCGTAGACATACAGCGAGGCGGCTTCCGATCCGCCTTGCGAAATGCCGACGGCCACCTTTTTACCGTCGGGCGAGGCGAGAAAGTAGTTGATGGCGTAGGGCTTGCCGCCGTGGGAAGCACGGATAGCCGTGACATCCACCAGTGTCCGTGTGCCTTTGGCATCGCGCACCATCAGATTGAAATTGTCGGCGCCTGGCGCGCGCTCCTCATAAAAGGCGCGGCCCCCATACGAGGCATAGGACTGGATGAGACCGAAGCTGCCGGTGAAAGCGGCCACCCGTTTCGCCAGCGCCGCATGCGGCGGGATGGCGTCGATCACGCTGCGCGTGTAGGCGCCCTGCGCCTTCATCCAGTTCAGCGTCTCGGGGTCCAGCTTCTCCATGTACCGATAATTGTCGGTAACCTGCTGGCCGAAAATCGTTTCGGTGACGGGCCGGACTGGCGGCGGCGGAGGCTGCGCAGGCGCGCCAATGGGCGCGAGAGGATCGCTCACGGTGGCTGCGATGGCACCGAAAGCAGCAGCGCAGGCGAAGCAGGCAAGTATGCCAGCGAGTTTCATCGAGTAGTCCCCAGGCCAGAAGCGTGGGTCTTATAGTAGCGGCACCGAGAACCTCCAAATCACCTTTCCCCCGCCGCCGCCTGCAATTACTTCTGGCATCTAGGGCAATAGAAGGTGGAGCGGCCCACCTGTACGATTCGCTTGACTGTTCCGCCGCAGCCGCGGGGGCACGGTTTCCCTTCGCGGTCGTAGACTGCGAACCGGTGCTGGAAATCTCCCAGTTCACCATCCACCCGCTTGTGGTCGCGGAGTGAAGAGCCGCCCGCTTCAATGGCCTCGCGCAGCACGGCTTTGATCGCGGTAACCAGCGCAGGCATCGGTTTTGGCGAGACGTTCTTTGCCAGCCGCTTCGGTGAAAGGCGCGCGTAAAAAAGCGCCTCGCATACGTAAATATTGCCGAGGCCGGCGACCACCCGCTGGTCCAGCAGCGCGGATTTGATGGGTGTTTTTTTGCCGGCCAACACATTCTCCAAGTATGCGGGATCGAAGCCTTTGGACAGCGGTTCGATGCCGAGGTCCCGGAACAGCGGGTGCTGCTCTATTCCATTCGTCGCAATCAGAGTCATGAGCCCGAAGCGGCGATGATCGGTGTAAACGATCCGCGCGGGTGCGTCGGTTTCGATCACCACGTGATCGTGTTTGCCATGCCCCACTTCCGCGGGTGCCGCGTCGTACACGTACCGGCCGAGCTTGCGCGCGTGTCCTTCGGCGTACACGCTCATGCGGCCGCTCATGCCGAGGTGGACGACCAAGGTCTCGCCACTGTCGAGGTCCGCAAGAAGGTATTTTGCCCGCCGCCTGAGGGAGGTTACTTCCCGGCCCGTGAGGCGCTTTACGAACTGCTTCGGAAACGGCACGCGCAAATCGCCGCGGCGGGTTTCCACATAGGTGATTCTGTGACCTTCCAGCACCGGCCCCAGGCCCATGCGCACGGTTTCGACTTCGGGGAGTTCAGGCATGCGCCCAATACTGTATGTTCACACGCCATGAGCAATGCCCCCGACGCAACCGCACCGTTCGGCTTTCGCGACGTGCCCCAGGCCGAAAAGGAGGGCTTGGTCCGCGAGGTGTTCTCTTCCGTGGCGCGGCGGTACGACCTCATGAATGACCTCATGAGCGGCGGCGTCCACCGGCTGTGGAAGGACGCGATGGTGGAATGGCTGAACCCCCGCCCAGGCTGGCGTGTGCTGGATGTGGCCGGCGGCACTGGCGATATCGCGTTTCGCGTTGCGGATGCGGCGCGGCGGCGCGGCGGTGCGGCCAGGATCGTGGTCTGCGACATCAACAGCAACATGCTTGCGGAAGGTGTTCGGCGCGCAGAGGTGAATGCGTGTGCAGATGTTGCATGGGTCTGCGGGGATGCCGAGAGCTTGCCAGTCGCCGATTCCTCCCTCGATGCCTATACTATTGGGTTCGGCATCAGGAACGTGACGCATATCGACCGGGTACTCGTCGAAGCGCGCCGCGTGTTGAAACCGGGGGGCCGGTTTCTCTGTCTCGAATTTTCCCGCTGCGAAGCGCCAGGACTCGATGCGCTGTACGACCACTTTTCCTTTTCGGTGCTGCCGCGCTTGGGCGCATGGGTTGCGCAGGATGAGGAAGCCTACCGATACCTGGCGGAAAGCATCCGCCGGTTTCCGCCGCAAGCGGTCTTCGCGAAGTTGATCGAGAAGGCGGGGCTATCCCGCGTCAAGGCGCGGAACATGGCAGGCGGCATCGCCGCGTTGCATTCCGCATGGCGGTTGTGAACCTATGCTCCGTACGCTGAGCAACATCCGCCGCCTGATACATGCCGCACGCGTTCTGGCCCGGCACGATGCGCTGGTCCCGCGCGAATACCTGGCCGGCATGCCGTTTTCCATGCGCGTGATGCGCCGCATCCTCGGTACCAGGGAGGCAAATATCGAAGGCCTCGCCGCCGGCATACGGCTCGCACGCGCACTTGAGAGCCTTGGGCCTGCCTACATCAAGCTGGGGCAGGTGCTAGCCACACGGCCTGATCTCATCGGCGATGATGTGGCGCTGGCGCTCGAAACCCTGCAGGACCGTCTGCCGCCTTTTCCGGCCGAGATCGCAAGGGAGCAGGTTGAACTCGCGCTGCGAAAGCCGATAGGCGAAACGTTTGAGCGGTTCGGGGAAGCGGTTGCGGCCGCATCGATCGCCCAGGTGCACGAGGCGGTCACGATCGACGTACCGCCGCGCCAGGTGGCCGTGAAGGTGCTGCGACCGGGCGTCGAACAGCAATTTGGTGAAGACTTGTCCGCTTTTGCCTTTGCCGCGCGGCTTGGCGAACGCTTTTCTGGGGAGGCCCGGCGATTGCGGCTGGTCACCGTCATCGACCGGCTGACCACTTCGGTTGCACTTGAACTGGACCTACGGATGGAAGCGGCTGCCGCTTCCGAGCTGCGCGAGAACACCAAAGGTGATGAGGATTTTCGGGTACCGGAGGTCGATTGGGACCGCACCGGCCGGCGCGTGATGACCGCGGAATGGATCGACGGCATCTCCGTGCGCGATCCAGCGGCACTGGAAGCTGCGGGCCGCGATCCGCGCCGCATTGCCATCATCGTGATCCGCAGCTTCCTCACGCAGGCGCTGCGGGACGGTTTTTTTCACGCCGATATGCATCAAGGAAATCTGTTTGTGGATGCGGAGGGACGGCTGGTCGCGGTGGATTTTGGCATCATGGGGCGGCTCTCGCCCGATATGCGCCGCTTTCTGGCCGAAACGCTGAATGGTTTTCTGAATCGCAATTACATGCGCGTCGCCGAAGTCCACTACGATTTTGGCTTTGTGCCGCGCACACACCCGATCGCCACCTTTGCGCAGGCCTTGCGCGCGATCGGCGAGCCGATCTTTGGCCGGACGGCGCGCGACATGTCGATGGGGCGCCTGTTGCAGCAACTGTTTGACACGACGCGACGCTTCGACATGGCGATCCAGCCGCAGCTTTTACTGCTCCAGAAGACCATGATGGTGGCGGAGGGCGTCGCGCGCGCTCTCGATCCGGGGTTCGACATTTGGGCGGCATCCCGGCCCGCAGTCGAACAATGGATGGTGCAAAGCGTAGGCCCTGAAGCACGATTGCGCGATGCGGCGGAAGGGTTCGAAGCGTTATCGCGCGCAGCCCAGCACCTGCCGCGGCTTGTGCGCGACGCGGAGGCGGTTTCACAGATGCTGTCGGAAGGCGGCCTGCGCCTGCATCCCGACACGATGCGGCATTTTGCGGAGGTTCAGATCAGGCGCGCAAACCACCTGCGCATTGCGATCTGGGCAGGTGCAGTGGCTCTCGCGTTGCTGGTCGTTGATCTCTGGCTTTCGCGTTAGGAAACGGGCGAGGATTTCAGCTCGTGCCGGAAATCCGGCGTACGGTGGGCGACCACTCTCAGATGTCCGCCGTCGCAATCGTGACTCGCATTTTGACCCACCACGTACACATTCAGGTTCACCGTGTGGTCAGGGAGGTCTGGCATATCCGGCACGCGCACCTTTACGCCATAACGCCCAACCTGTTCGTCCGTCGCGAGTACCTTGTTATATCCAGGGGGTAAATCGCTTGGCATTGCCGCGATCGTCAGGACCACGCGGACATCGGAATTTGCCTCCCGCTGCTCGATAGGCCCGCACGCAACCACGATTTCGTCGCCGGGCACCACGCTTGGAACAAATTCGCTGCCGCTTGCCAGGCCCGCGACAGCCGTCGCAGAGGCAGCGGAGGTCGGCACCTGCGCATAAGCCGGCGCAGCAAAGGTTGTTGCCAGAAGAATGGCTGCGCCGGCCCAAATCTTTTCCATGGGTGACTCCCTGCGACCCAATCTGACTCAGTGTACATATCTTTCGAGGGGTTCCAATAGCGTTCGCTGTTTCACCTTAGCGGCCGCCGGACCGGGAATGGCAGGCCATGGCAGAGCCAAAACCAGGAATTCGAGCAATTTGGCCAGCAATCGGCTTGGATGCGGATATGGCGAAGGACGCCAACTTTGCTCTCCGCGTGAGCGAGAGGTGTTTTGGTCTCCCGGAAGGAAGTGCGGGCGGGGCCATTCACGCGGTTGTGAATAGGGGGTTACCGGCGGATCAAGTGCGGCCGAGAACGTGTGTCAGTATGTCGGGTCGGTCCGTGCAGATCGCATCGATCCCAAGGGGGCAGAGGGCGCGCATTTCGGCGGCGTCATTCACTGTCCAGGCACCGATCTTCAGCTGAAGCGCGCGCGCTTCATTCGCCGTTTCGGATGTTATGTCCCGATACATGGGAAACCATCCATCTCCGCCGGCGGCCTTGATGGCGCGGAGAATTGAGCCGCCGTAGCTCATCGCGTCGTATCCGCCGGCCCAAGGGGACGTTCCCGTTCTTGCCCAGTAACGCAGTTGTTGCAGGGCAGCTTCTCCTGGCGGTTCGTCTGCGACCGGCGGCGGTGCATCAGCAAACCAACTTTGCGGCAGCGTGGTGAACCAACATTCGACCTGCGGCTCGAGTTGTTTGGCGTGCAGCAGAGCTGGCCAGTCAAAGCCCACGAGCACGGTGCGCGTCAGGTGGTCGTGCTCATCGACGACCTTGAGGGCCGCCTCGGCCAGCGCTTTTGGATCCGCTGATGACATGCGATCCGCAAAAGAGGTTTTGATTTCCACAAACAATCGAAATGGCTTGGGTGCGCCTTTTGCGATGTCGATAATTTCCCCCAGCGTGGGAATGCGCTCGCCGTCGCGCCAGTCCACGGCAGCATGGCGAGGAGCGTAATCGCTTGCGGGATTGGCGCGGCCGATATCGTACCGGCGCAGTTCGGCAAGTGTGAGATCTTTGATGTAGGGCGTCGGTTTTGTCAGCCACGCGCCGTTCACGTCACGACAAATCTCAGACTTCAGACAAAAATCGTGAAACACCACGACTTCGCCGTCGCGCGAGAGCTGTACGTCCAGTTCCGCACCATCGCAGCCGAGTGCCACTGCATTGCGGAATGCCGCCAACGTGTTTTCCGGAAAGAGACCGGCGCCCCCGCGGTGTGCAATATTGAGAGTCATGGCTTCAGTGGCTGATTTTCTTCCGTCGATCTGCGCAAGTTGGCAATCCACACGGGACCATAAAGGCCCGCGGCGAGCTCTGATAGCTTTTGCGGTCCTCCAGGAGCAGAGTACTGAGGCCGACCGAGGACATACAAGTTGCCGAATTTCAAGCACGAGGAAATGGCCAAATTTGCCTTGCGAATGGCGGTAATAGGTCTGCTGTTGCTTCCGTCCGCCGATGCGGCCGCTCATCCGCAACCGCGAAATTCGCTCTGGAAGGCTTATTCATTCCTGGCAGAGCGTATGGACAAGTATGGCGAGGGCGGCACACTGCGCCTTGCACAGAGCTATGTTCCGACATCGACATTCTCCAATAGCGACATCAGCTATACCTATGACGATGATGTGCTCCTGATAGCGCTGTTGGCGCGCGACACGTCGGATGATATGGCGAGGGCTCGCGTGCTGGGCGATAGCCTGCTCTATGTGCAGCAATACGATCCGCTGGCCGACGGTCGCGTCCGCGCCGCCTACCACGCGCGGCACCTCGCCAAACACGACGGCGCGCCCGATATCGCCGGCGCTGCTGCCGATACCGGCAATCTCGCTTGGACCGGTTTGGCGCTGGCGCAACTTTATCGAACAACGGGCGAGCAGAAATATTTATCGGCCGCAATTGCGATCGGAGATTTCGTGCAAACGAACACTTTCGATACGCGGGGCGCCGGCGGCTACACGGGCGGTTTTCGCGGCGACGAAAAAAAGATCACGTACAAATCGACCGAGCACAACATCGATCTTTACGGCCTCTTCACCATGCTGGCGCAACTCACGGGTAAACAGAACTGGAGCAACCACGCGCAGCACGCGCTGCATTTCGTGCGCGCCATGTGGAATAGCCGCCGAAATTTCTTTTACATCGGTACGGTCGATGATGGCGTCACAATCAACAAAGAGGATCCCACACCGGAGGACGTGCAAACCTGGAGTTATCTTTCAACTGGCAGCGCGCAATATCAAAGCTCAATCGATTGGGCTGTGGAGAATCTCTCCGCAACCGAGGGCGGGTTTGAAGGCTTAAGTTTCGAAGTGAATGATCGCAGCGGTGTCTGGTTCGAAGGGACTGCGCATGCTGCCGACGCCCTTCAGGCGCGCAATCTTTCCGGCGACGCGAAGACCGCAGCGAAACTGCTCGCTGACATCGAAGTCGGACAGGAGCAGGCGCCGAACGCAAACGGCAAAGGCATCGACGCGGCCTCGAAAGATGGCCTCGACACCGGCGAGGGCGATCAATACTTCGCCTCGCTGCACGTCGGTGCCACCGCGTGGTATTGCCTCGCCAAACAGGCCGTGAACCCGTTTGTTCTACTTCCGCAACATTAGCTTGTTGCCGTTGTGTCACGCTTGCGAGGAATGGAACTGATACGTGGCGCGCGTGTTGACTTGCGCGGTGCGTACGCCTAGCTACGCCCTATCGTTAACCACCAGCGAGTCGCTCCTGATGAATTGCATTGGCTTCGTCAGCACTGCCGCCCTGCTCACGCCTTCTGGCGTGCAGCCGGCCGCACCGGTTCGCGAGGTGAACGCGCATTAGATTCGTCTAGTCCGTTCGACGGTTCCACCCCTCCCGAGCCCGGCAAAGCTTCGGAGGGGATTTTTGTGCCCGCGTCCCTCGCGTGCTTTCCGGTCTCGGGCTTTAAAGAAAAGCCCGTGTCATGACTGATATTGCAGAATTCGAGATTGCCCATGCCGGCCGCCGGGTTTCCGGCCACGGCCTCGACGCGTGGTTTGCGGAAGCACGCGAGCTTTTGAAGCTCGCGGGGCCGCTTGCGCTCACCCAACTGGCGCAGATGACCATCATGGGCACCGACATGTTCATGCTGGGGCACTACAGCACCAAAGCGCTTGCTTCGGCGACTTTGGGCAACACCATCTTCTTCTTCGCGTGGCTGCTGGGCTTCGGCCCGGCCTCCGCGGTGTCGCCTATGGTGGCGCACATTCTCGGTGCATCGCCCAATAATCGTGCCGGCGTGCGCGCGGTGGCCCGGATGGGATTGTGGTCGGTGCTGATCGTATCGCTACCGCTGTTTGTACTGCTCCAGTTTGCGAAACCGCTGCTGATTCTTTTCGGCCAGCAGCCGGAACTTGCGGAAGGCGCCGGTCACTTCGTCGGCGCACTCGCCTTCGGTTTGCCATTCACGCTCGGCTATCAGGTGCTGCGCAACTACACCACCGCGCTGAGCCGCCCCACGGCACCGTTGATCGTGATGGGCATCTCCATCCTGTTCAATGCAGCGGCCGATTACGCGCTGATCTTCGGGCATTTCGGATTCCCGAGATTGGGCGTGCTTGGTTCGGGCATTTCAAGCTCGTGCTCGTTTGCCTTCGGGTTTTTGGCCATGCTGCTGGTGATCCGGCTCACGCCCGCTCTGCGCAAATACCGCATGTTGCGCCGGTTCCACCGGCCGCATTTGGAGAAATTGAACGAGGTGTTCCGGCTCGGCTTTCCTATCGGCCTGACCACGATTTTCGAGGCGATGGTGTTCAATTGCGCAACGTTGATCATGGGCACCTTCGGCACGGCGACCGTGGCCGCGCACCAGATATCGCTGCTGATCCCCTCTTTCACCTTCATGGTGCCGCTGGGTGTGGCCATGGCCGCGACGGTGCGGGTGGGTTTGGCTGCGGGCGCGCGGGACTACGAAGCCGTTCGCCGCGCAGGATACACCGCGATTGTTATCGGTGCCGTCTTCATGAGCGTGATGGCAGCGGTGCTTTGGACCTGGCCGCGCGAGATCGCCTCGCTGTGGCTGACGGACTCACCCTCGGCGCGTGAGGTGATCGCGCTGGCCGTGGTGTTCCTGCACGTCGCCGCCGCCTTCCAGATCGTGGATGGTATCCAGGTGGTTGCCGCGCTGTCGCTGCGTGGCCTTAAAGATGCGCGCGCGCCAATGTGGATTGCGGGTGCGAGCTATTGGCTGGCGGGCGCTCCAGTGGGCCTGATCCTTGCCTTCCCATTCCACATGAAGGGGTTCGGCATCTGGATCGGGCTTGCGTTCGGGCTCTTTGTCGCCGCGGTAAGCATGTGCTGGCGGTTCTGGTATCTGAGCCGGAACCGCTAAGACATCAGGCGGCGAGCGGCAGGCCTTCTTCTTTCAGCGCGCGTTGAACCGAAGGCCTCTCCGACATGCGCTGAAAGAAGGCATTCAGATTGGAGAAGCGCGAGAGATTGAACTCCACTTTCTTCGCCCAGGTGAGCATCACGAAAAGATAGGCGTCTGCCACGGTCAAGCGGTCGCCCATGAGAAAGCGGCCATTCTTCAAAGCATCATTCACGTAGCCGAAACGTTTGAGAATTTTCTCACGCGCCCTGCGTTTTTCCCGCTCGCTGCCATTCTGGAAGAATGGCGCGAAGGATTTGTGTACCTCTGTGGTGATGAAGCCGAGCCATTCTTCCAGGCGGTAATGCTCCATGCTGCCTGGCTCGGGCGTGTACAACTTGTGGCCGGTGTGATCCGCCAGGTAATTCAGCACCGCGACATTTTCCGTCAATGTGCTGCCGTCATCCAGCTGGATGGTCGGCACATAGCCCTTCGGATTGACGGTGTAATAATCCTGGCCGTTCTCTGTTTTGTGGGATTTGAGATCGACCTTCTCCAGCTGCAGCCGCAAATCGGCTTCATCGGCGACGATGTGCGCGGCCAGCGAGCAGGCACCCGGTGAGTAATAAAGTTTCATGGCGAACTCCTCGCCCCCGCTCTGAAACTAACGCGGAACTGAGCGGGACGTTGCCGCTCGCTGGTGAAGCTGCGTTCAGGCGATGCCCTCGAATAGCGCTGTAGAGAGATAACGCTCGGCGAACGAGGGAATGATCGTCACAATCATCTTGCCCTCCATTTCTGGTCGCGCGCCCACCTGCAACGCGCCGGCCACCGCAGCGCCGGACGAAATGCCCCCCGGAATTCCTTCGATCCGCGCCAGCTTGCGTGCCATGTCAAAGGCGACGGCGCTCGGAACAGTAACCACTTCGTCGATGACGCTGCGATCGAGAATGGCGGGTACGAAACCAGCGCCAAGGCCCTGGATGGGATGCGGTCCCGGTGGACCGCCAGAAAGCACGGGCGATTCCTGGGGCTCCAGCGCGACCATCCGGATGGAGGGTTTGCGCCGCTTCAGTACCTGGCCCACGCCGGTAATTGTACCGCCCGTGCCGACCCCCGACACGACCACATCCACTTTGCCGTCCGTGTCGCGCCAGATTTCCTCCGCCGTTGTGCGGCGGTGGATGTCGGGATTGGCGGGGTTCTCGAATTGCTGCGGCATCACCGCGCCGGGTGTGGATTCCAGAATTTCGTGTGCCCGCGCAATGGCGCCCTTCATGCCCTTTGCGGCTTCGGTCAGCACCAGTTCCGCGCCCATGAGCGCGAGCATCTTCCGTCGCTCGACGGAAACGGATTCCGGCATGGTCACGATCAGGCGGTAACCCTTGGCCGCTGCAACGAAGGCAAGCGCGATCCCGGTGTTGCCGCTGGTGGGCTCGATCAGCACGTTCTTTCCGGGTGAGATGAGGCCCTTGGCTTCCATCGCCTCGACCATCGCGACGCCGATGCGATCCTTGACGCTGGCGATGGGATTAAAGAATTCGAGTTTCAGCAGAATGTCTGCTTTCACCCCGGCGTCTTTCGCCATCCGGTTCAGGCGGACCAAAGGCGTATCACCGATGGTTTCGGTGATACTGTCGTAAATGCGTCCACGGCCCGGCTGATGTTCACTCGCCATTTCGATCTCCGTTTATCAGTGACCTGTTGAACCGAACCCGCCGGATGCACGGCTCGTGGCTGGCAATTCGTCGGTCTCGGCAAATTCTATCTGCTCGTGTCGCGCGACAATCATTTGCGCGATCTTCATGCCGCGGGTCACGCGAAACGGCGCCTCGCCAAGATTGATGACGATCACCTTGATTTCGCCGCGATAGTCGCTGTCGATCGTTCCAGGACTGTTTAGCATCGTGATGCCGTGCTTAAGGGCAAGGCCAGAACGCGGCCGAATCTGGGCCTCGTATCCTTCCGGCAAGGCGATTGCCATACCGGTGGGTATGGCTGCGCGCGCGCCCGGTTTCAGCTCTATCTCACTGTCGATCGCCGCCAGCAAATCGAGTCCGGCAGAGCCCGCGGTGGCATAGACAGGCAGGGGCAGATCACCGGCATGCGGCAGCCGCAGGACGGAAATCTTCACGCCGCTTTACCCAAAGCGTCGGCAATGCGAATGGCGAGGCGGCGGCCTACTTCTGCCTTGCTCATTTGCGGCCAGTCTTCCGTGCCTTCTGATGTAATCAGATGCACAGTGTTTGAGTCCCCGCCCATGATGCCCGTGACAGGGGAAACGTCGTTGGCAATGATCCAGTCACACGCTTTCTTGACGCGTTTGGCCTGCGCGTGCACGACGACCTCTTCGGTTTCTGCGGCGAAACCGATGACGAGGGCAGGGCGGTTGGGTCCGTGCGCGATGGTGGCGAGAATGTCCGGATTGGCGGCAAGCCTGATATCCGGCGTGCTACCTCCTTCGCGCTTCTTGAGTTTGCTGTTGAATATTTTGTCGGGCCGCCAGTCGGACACGGCCGCCGTGAACACCGCGACTTGAACGGGCAGAGTGGACTCGCATGCTGCCAGCATTTCGCGTGCGGTCTGCACCTTCACCAACTTGACATTGCGCGGCGGCCTGATCTCCACCGGGCCTGAAACCAGTGTCGTCTCTGCGCCAACGTCGGCCAGTGCACCGGCAATGGCATAGCCCTGCTTGCCGGATGAGCGGTTCGCGATGAAGCGTACAGGATCGAGCGGCTCCTGCGTGGGGCCGGCCGTCACCAGCGCTTTAATGCCAGCCAAAGGGCCGGGCGCGGACTCCGACAAAGCGGACTCGATTACTCCGACGATTTCCTCGGGCTCCGCCATTCGGCCCGGCCCGAATTCGCCGCAGGCCATTTCGCCATCGTTGGGGCCGACGAACAGCACGCCGTCCTCTTTCAATACGGTGATATTGCGCTGCGTGGCCGGGTGTTTCCACATCCGCACATTCATGGCGGGCGCCATCAGCACGCGCTTATCCGCAGCAAGCAGAGCGGTCGAGGCAAGGTCATTGGCTTGGCCATTCGCAAGCTTCGCCATCAGGTCAGCCGTCGCCGGGGCCACCACCACAAGATCGGTCGAGCGGGACAGTTGAATATGCCCCATCTCGGATTCGTCGGTGAGGCTAAACAGATCCGCGTAAACCTTCTCGCCGGCCAGCGCCGAAACAGACAACGGTGTCACGAATTGCGCGCCTCCAGACGTGAGAATAGCGCGCACGACGTAACCACGCTCCTTCAGACGGCGGATCAGCTCCAGCGACTTGTAAGCGGCAATGCCGCCACCGATGATGAGCAGGACGCTTCTGCCATGCACGATACGCAAATCTCCTTCGCTGGCCGGGACCAGATGCGGGCAATATAAGGATCGGCCGCCACAAAGTGTAGGTGTGCCAGCGTAAACGCAAGCCGGAGGATCCCTTACCATGACAGGTCACCTGGTCGGCATCGCGCGAGCGCGCGAATTGGGTGCGCCGCTTGAGGAATTGTCGGCAGCATCCATTTCACTGGAACGTGGTATCGAAGGTGATGCGCGCGGCAGGAAGAACGGCCGTCAGGTCACCGTAGTCTTTCGCGACGGTTGGGAGGAAGCTCGCCAAGATGTCGGTGCCGACCTGCCGTGGATCACGCGACGCGCGAATCTTCTGCTCGCCAATCTCGACTGGCCGCGCGAAGCCGGCGGCCTGCTGCGCATTGGTGACGTGGAATTGCAGATCACGATGGAAACGCGTCCCTGCCATCTCATGGATCGCGCGCACGAAGGTTTGCGCGCGGCTCTGAGGCCCGACTGACGCGGCGGTGTCTGCTGCGTTGTGCGTCGTGGAGGCGAGATCAAGCTCGGCGACTCGGCCGAGTACATGTCGCGATGACGCCACAGGAGATCATCCGCTTCTGGTCGGATGAAATCGGGGAAGGGCGCTGGTTTCAATCCGATCCGCAACTCGATGCCCAAATCGCGCAGCGCTTTGGAGAAACCTATGCGATGGCGCGCGACGGCCGGCTTGCGGTCTGGCAGCAGACGCCCGAAGGCGCGCTTGCCCTGCTCATCCTGCTCGATCAGTTTCCGCGCAACATGTTTCGTGGCCGCGCGGAGGCATTCGCCACCGATAAGCAAGCACGCGCTATTGCCGACGGCGCCATTATGCGCGGTTTCGATCTGCAGGTCGCGTGGAATTTGCGCGCGTTCTTCTACTTGCCGTTCATGCACTCCGAGCACATGACACACCAGGAGTGCTGCGTAACGCTCGTCACGGAACGGCTTGGTCAGAACAGCCAGCAATATCCCCATGCCCTCGCCCATCGCGATGTGATCGCGAAATTCGGATGGTTTCCCGGGCGCAATGCTGCGTTGTGCCGGGTTTCCACGCCGGCGGAAGTAGAGTTCCTGAACTCGGAACCGCTCTTCTGACACTTTCGTTGGTCTTTCTGGCAGCTTGCGCGGTTACAAGCTGCGTGCACACTCACTCCGCAACAGACAGAACACAGCGATGCCACTCGATCCATTGTTGAAAGCGTTTCTCGATCAACTGGCGGCGCAACCGCAGCCGAAATTGTGGGAAACCGAGCCGTCGGCAGCGCGCGAGCTGTTCGTGGCCTTTATGCAGGCGGTTGGGCCCAAGGACGTGCCAATTGGGAAGATCACCAGTCTTTCAATTCCTGGTCCAGCCGGAAACATTCCCGCGCGCAGCTACTCGCCTATTGCATCCGGCAGCGAGCCGCAGCCTGCGCTTGTTTTCTTTCACGGCGGCGGTTTCGTGATTGGAAGCATCGACACGCATGACGGCCTGTGCCGCATGCTCGCAAACCTTTCCGGTTGTCGCGTTATATCCGTGGAGTACCGCCTTGCGCCCGAGCACAGGTTTCCGGCCGCGGTCGATGATGCTCTTGTGGCGACGAGTTGGATCGAACTCAACGCGGCACAGCTCGGAGTGGATGCAAACCGGCTGGCGGTTGGCGGCGACTCTGCTGGCGCGACGCTCGCTGCCGTCGTAGCGCAGATGACGCGCGATAAGGGTGCGCCAAAGCTTGCATTCCAGATGCTTCTCTTTCCGGGGACGGATGTTGCGGCAGATACCGACTCAAAACGCATGTTCGCCAGTGGCTATTTTCTGGACGGCAGGGATATTGATTGGTTTTCCGATCATTATTTCGGGCCGGAAGCCAATCGCGCAGAGTCCAAGGCTTCACCGCTGCTGGCTGAAAGCTTCGCCGGTTTGCCGCCTGCCTACCTCATGGTCGCCGGCTTCGATCCGCTGCGCGATGAAGCGATTGCTTATGCCGAGAAGCTGCGAGCCGCCGGTGTCGCGGTTACGCTCGACGATTATCCCAACATGGTCCACGATTTCATTTATTTTCAGGCAGTGCTGCCGCAGGCGGCAGACGCACTGAATTCCGCTGCCAATGCCCTGAAGACGGCGCTTATACCGGGATGAGCTTGCCCGGGTTGAGAATGCCCTTGGGATCCAGCGTGCGTTTGATGGTGCGCATCACCTCCAGGCCGAGTTGCCCTTTTTCCTGCACGATCCAAGGCAGATGGTCTTCGCCCACGCCGTGATGATGACTGATGGTGCCGCCGTTGGTGATAATGGCTTCAGAAACCGCGCGTTTGATCGACTGCCATTGCCCCAATTCATCGCCAAGCATGCGCGGGAAAATGTATGTGAAATAGAGGCTCGCGCCATCCACATAAGAATGACTGACGTGACACATGACGATGCCGCGCGCGAAAGGCCGTGGCACCGTCGCGGCGATCGCCTGCTCCAGCGCCGTCCGGACGGCCTCGTAAAGCGTGTGCAGGTTCGACCAGCTCGTCGCGGTTTCCAGCGTATCGACTCCCAATCCACGGTCCAGCATGGGGTCGCGAAGATATGGTCCGCCGAAGCGGCTCTGTTGCCAGCGCCGCACGGGTGCTGAACCCAAAGGCAACGCGCCGTGATGTCTCGCAATGCCGCCAAACGCCCTTTTTGACGATTGCACACTCCCCCGCGAACCTTCGAATTCGGCAAGCAGCAGGCAGGGCCGACCATATCGCAAAGAGTTTAAGACGGCCGCAGAAGCTTGGTGCAGGATCGATGCGCCGCGGCCGAGCCGGCTGAGCGCACGCTGGAACCGGGTTTCCTCGATGTCCGACAGCCGCAGCATGGCAGCCCCAACCCCGCTCTGCACTCCATCGCGGATGGCGGCAGCGCCGCTGGCAAAGTCGCGGAAGAGGTAGGCTCGCCCTGTTGTCACTTCCGGCGCGCGATGCAGGCGGACGGCGGCGCGGGTAATGACGCCAAAAATGCCTTCCGAACCGATAGCGAAATCTGTCAGCCGTGGCCCGGTCGCGCTTGCCGGAAAGTCGCGATCGCGCAGGATACCGCGGGGGGTGGCGATCTCCGCCGCAACCAGCCAATCTTCCGGCCTGCCGTAGCGGTTGGACAACTGGCCTGCTCCGCGATGTGCAATCCATCCGCCCAGGGTGGAGAACTCGAAGGATTGGGGGAAATGGCCGAGGGTAAATCCGCGCGCCGATAATGTTTGTTCCAGCGCCGGACCAAAAATGCCGGCCTGCGCCGAAGCCCTAAGCGATTCCGGATCGATGCTTTCCACCCGATCCATTTCGGAGAGATCGATGGTGAGAACACCGTTGTGAGCAAAGCGACGCGGCGTCACCCCGCCGACCACACTCGTGCCGCCGCCATAAGGTATTAAGGCAATCGAACGCTCCGACGCGAACGCCAGCAGCGTCAGCACTTCCTGGTTGGAGCGCGGGTAGATAACAGCATCCGGCGCGTCGGCGAGATCGCCCGCGCGGAGGCGGAGAAGGTCCTGATAGCCGCGGCCTCTGGCATGAAAAGCGCGCTGGAGCTTGTCGTCGCGCAAGGCTTCGGCGCCCAGCAGTCGGGTGAGAATATGCCGGTCGGCAGGTGCCAATCGCGATGGCGGCAGCTGAACGTCATCAAGCGATCGCGCGGGCGTGGCGAGCAGGCTGGGCATGCCCAATTCAGAGGCAAGCCACGCCCACACGTCCGTACGCGCCGAAAAATCTTCGGCTTGGCCGGACCACCCCCAGCCGTTCCAGCGCAATTTGGTGCGATCGATTGTCATGCCACGCGTGCAATTTTGTTCAAATTTGAAACATCGCAAACTACAACCGGCGGAAGCAAAAGATACGCCGAGATATGGTGAACGAGCGGTGTTTTGGGATGCCAGCCACGGTTCAGGGGCTGCGCTGGGGGTGATTAGGAGACGGCAGGCATGTGCCTCGCGGACCATTAGGAGGCCGAGACAGCGTCCAGCGTTCTGAAATTCTGTTCGACGGCCGCAATTTCAGCGCGCATCCTGTCTGGCGTCCAGCCGAGCTTATCCGCCATCAGTTGTGCGCAGGTTTCGAGTGCCACAGCGCCTGGATGCCCCAATTGTCCGATGCCGGTGCGTCGCATGATAACATCCTCCAGCGTCAACGCCATTTCTTCGCGCATCGCGAAAGCAACCTGCGCAGCAATGTCGCCGGACCGGGACAGTATCTGCCGCAGGCGTGGGTTTGCCTCAGCGAGCCGCAACACTAGCCGCGCACGAATTCCGTACATTCGCGCGATATGTTCAGAAGGAAGCGCAAGGGATGCCGCCGGGGCGCCCGGCAGGCGAGCGATGGCACTCGTGCAGAGACCCGCAGACTTGCCGAGCTTCACGACAACTGTATCGACCACCTTCTCCGCCAGATCTCGCGAAGTGGTCCACTTGCCGCCGATGGCGGAGAACAGGTTGTGCACACCATCGTCCCGGCCATGATCGATCAGTTCGGCGCGGCGGCTGGCGTTGTAGGTACTACCGCGACCATCATCCACCAGCGGCCGCAGGCCCGCATAGAAGTGCTGCACATCTGCTCGCGTCAAACGCGCAGACTGCAAATGCCCATTAATGAGCTTCAGGAAAGTCGCGATGTCGCTTTCGCGTACGCCGACCAGATCGGGCGAACCGGTAAATGCGGTGTCCGTGGTGCCGAGCAGCGAATGTCCGCGCCAGGGCAGCACGAAGAAATGTCCGCCGTTTGCAGCAATTGTGAGCGCATGGGTGCGCGTCATTTCCTGCACGATCAGGTGGATTCCTTTCGAGCGCATCAGCCGGTGCGACACAGGTTTGCCGAGCGCTTTGGCAAGAAAAACATCCGCCCAAGGTCCCACCGCAATGACAGTGGTTTGTGCGCGAATCTCCAACCATGCACCGTCGATATTATCGGTCGCCCGCGCACCTTCGACTTGACCGCCGCGCAGCAGCAGGTTCTCGGCGGACAGATGATTGGCGGGGACGGCACCATGCGCCTCTGCATCCAGAACGCACTCCAACGTCAGCCTTTCCGGGGAATACATCTGCGCATCGTGATATTCGAAGGCGCCTTCGAATTGATCTCCATTGAGCGATGGTTCATGCGTCAGCGCTGATTTCGCGTCGAGCCAGCGATGGCCCGGGAGGCGCTGCGCCGGTTCGTCCAGCCATCCCCGATCGAACGACAGCATGTCATAGAGAGAAAGCCCCGCCGTCAGCGCGGCGCGCCCTCTCCATCCAGCACTGTAAAGCGGAATGAAAAAGGGCAGGGGATGCACAAGATGGGGAGCTATCCGCTGCCAGATGCGCCGCTCTCGCAAGGATTCTCGCACCAGTTGCAGTTCAAGATTGCGCAAGTAGCGCAATCCGCCGTGGATCAACTTCGAATTGTGCGCACTGGTCGCGTGCGCGAAATCGTTCTTCTCGATCAGTGCCACCGAAAGTCCGCGCATGGCTGCATCGCGCGCGATACAAGCACCGGTAATTCCGCCGCCGATCACGAGCAGGTCGAAGTGCTCGTCGGCCAGGCGGTTGAGATCGCGTTTCATCGGAAGTTGCCGCCCTTGTCAGATGCTTGCGGCGAGGTGTTACAGTGCTCAGGAGAGACCATCGCAAGAGAAGCCCTATGCCGCAAGTACGCGCCAACGGCATCGATATCGAATACGAAAGCTTTGGGCGCAGGAGCGATCCCGCTGTCATGCTCATCATGGGTTATGCAGCGCAGATGACGCTCTGGCCGGTGGCGCTGTGCGAAGGTCTGGCCGCGCGGGGTTTCCGGGTGATCCGCTTCGACAACCGCGATGCCGGTCTTTCCACACACCTTTCGCAGATGGGTGCGCCCAATGTAGCCGAAGCATTCATGAAGGTCGCGATGGGCCTAAAGGTTGCCGCGCCCTATTCGCTGGACGATATGGCCGCCGATATCATCGGGCTGATGGAGGTGCTCGGCATCGACAGTGCGCATATTGTCGGCGCCTCAATGGGCGGAATGATCGCGCAGATTATCGCCGCGAAATACCCCAAGCGCACACGCAGCCTTGTGTCGATCATGTCGACGACCGGTCGCCGCGATTTGCCACCCGGCAAACCCGAGGTGCTCTCGGTCCTCACTACGCCGCCTGCCAGCGACGGCCGGGAAGATCGTATGGCCGCCGGGCGCAAGATCTGGACGGCCATCGGGAGCCCCGGCTTCCGACCGACCGACGAGGAACTGACAGCTGTGCTCGAACGCGAAGTAGACCGCGCTCCGTACGATCCAGTGGCGCCGGCCCGCCAGTTAATGGCTATTCTCGCCAGCGAACCACGCAATGAAATACCGAAAACGGTGCGCGCACCGACACTGGTAATTCACGGAGCCGACGATCCACTCGTGCCTCTAGAAGCTGGCAAGGACACGGCCGCTTGCGTAATCGGGAGTGTACTCGTGATCGTGCCGGGTATGGCGCACGATTTCACCGCCGCGCTGGTACCGGTTTATCTGCAATACATTGGCGATTTCTTGGCCCGCGTCGAACGCAAAAAGGCGGCATAGAAGTCCCGCTAGTTCGACAAGAAATCGACGATCAGTTTCGTTGTCGCCTGCGGATTTTCTTCCATGATCCAGTGGCCGGAACCGGGCACGATTCCCGCTGTGACATTGGTAGCCACCAGGCGCATGATCTCGGCTTGGCCAGTGCCGGCCGATTTTTCGCCACCGAGCGCCAGCACCGGCATCGTCAATTTGCCGCGGGCGAGGAATGCCTGGTTGTCGATCGCATCCTGGTAGAAGGCGCCGAACTGCTCGAAGGCGTCGTGAATGGCGTGCGGCATCGCGTACAGTTTGGCGTAGTGCTGCCGCGTGCCCTCATCGATCTTCTTTGGATCGGCCGACAGTTCGTCATAGAAACGATCGAGGTAGATGCGCTCGCGTCCCGCGACCAATCGCTCTTCGTCGGGGCCACGGAAGTTGAAATGCCATAGCAGCGGACTGAGCCGGATCTTGTCCCAATCGCCGATCCCAGGCAGCGGCGCATCGATCACCACCCATTTCGTTACACGGCTTGAATATTGCGCCGCCAGCGCATAGCCCACCATGTTGCCGATATCGTGCGTGACCAGCGCGAAACTTGCGATCTTCAGGTGGTCCATGACGCGGGCCATATCGGCGGCCTGATTTTTCTTCGTGTAGCCGGTATCGGGATGCGCCGAGAGGCCCATGCCTCGCAGATCGGGAACGACGACCGTTTGGCTTTTGACGAGTTCAACCGCGGCCCTCGCCCACATGTCACCCGTATCGGCAAAGCCATGCACCATCAGGACCGCGGGGCCATGGCCGCCGACGCGAACGTGCAATGTCGTGCCGTTGGTGGAGATGTCTTCCGAGTGGAAGGTCGCAGGAAACGGCTGCACCGCGGCAACCGCAGGAAAGGCCCACAAGCAAAACAGTGCGCCGGCTACCGCGCGGTTCATAAGCATCCCCCAAAATATTGTCCGCTGCGCGCCAGATTGCGGCGCACGGAAACGCTCCCTCTGCTCCTTCAGAGAAGAGGGAGTGTCAACCGCCTATTCCTGGATGAACGCCAACAGATCGGCGTTGATGACGTCCGCGTGCGTTGTCGGCATCCCGTGCGGATAGCCTTCATAGGTTATGAGTCTGCCATTCTTCAGAAGCTTCGCCGACAGCGGCGCCGAATCTTCGTACGGCACGATCTGGTCATCTATGCTGTGCATCACCAGAACCGGAATCGCGATCTGCTTCAGGTCCTGGGTGAAGTCCGTCTGTGAAAACGCGACAACTCCGTCAGCATGCGCCTTCACACTTCCCATCATGCCCTGGCGCCACCAGTTGCGGATAATACCTTCCGACGATTTCGCGCCGGGCTTGTTGTAATTGTAGAATGGGCCACTGGCGACATCGAGATAGAATTGCGCGCGGTTGATCGCGGTCTGCATCTGGAAATTGTCGAACACTTCCTTTGGCAATCCGCCCGGATTGGCATCTGTCTTCACCATGAGCGGCGGCACGGCGGAAATCAGCGCGGCCTTCGACACGCGACTCTCTCCGCGGCGCGCGATGTAGTGCACGACTTCGCCGCCGCCGGTCGAGTGACCGACATGGATTGCGTTCGTGAGATCAAGGTGTTCGGTCAGTGCAGCGAGATCCTCGGCATAGTGATCCATGTCGTGACCATCAGCGACCTGCGCCGAGCGGCCGTGACCGCGGCGGTCGTGCGCAATGACGCGGAATCCGTGACCCAGGAAGAACATCATCTGATTGTCCCAGTCGTCGGCCGACAACGGCCAACCATGGCTGAACACAATCGGCCGACCTGTGCCCCAGTCCTTGTAGAAAATCTCTACGCCGTCTCTCGTTGCGATGGTTGGCATGACTTGTCCTCCTGTTGGAGCACCCCCGACGCAGCGCCGTTCGCTGCCTCGCCGCGAACCCTACGCTTGGAGGTTAACTGCCGCGAGTCCGCTGCAATAAAAAAGCCCCGCGGAACGCGAGGCTTCTTGAAACTGTCATAACTGGCAGGCGAAGCTACTTGATCTTGCCTTCCTTGAATTCCACGTGCTTGCGGAGCACTGGATCGTACTTCTTGGTTGAGAACTTTTCCGTCATGGTGCGGGTGTTCTTCTTGGTGACATAAAAGAAGCCCGTGTCGCCGGAGCTGTTGAGCCGGATCTTGGCCGTGGTCGGCTTTGCCATCTGAAAAGTCCTCGAAAACGCCTGAAGGGCGCGCAAACTATCCGGCGAAGAGGAAAAGTCAACCCGCAGCTGCGATCCGCCGACAGAACACCAGAAATCCCGTGTAAACTGCACAAACCATGCCCAGCATAACCATCAGCCCATCTGGATTCCAGGCGTCCAGCGCCACGCCTTCGCCCGCCGGGCCAATCAGGAGGCCAAGGCAATAGAGCAGGATAAAGGCGGCGTTGGCGCTCGGCAGTATTTCCCCCTGAAACCGTTCGCCCAGCATGGTGAGGCCGATCGTGTAGATGCCGAGGATCACTCCGCCCCATAACAACAGCAGCAGATAAAACAGTGGCGGGCTTGCGACCGTAAACGGCGCGAGCAGTGCGCCGGCGATACCGCTCGCTGCGCACCACGCCAACAAGATCCGCCGATCGTAGCGGTCGGCAAGCGCGCCCAGCGGATAGGTGAACACCATGCTGCCCAGTGCAATCGCGCTGACGCAGAGCGCGGCATGCGCTTCCGTATAACCGGAGCGTACGGCATAGACCGGGATGAGACCCGCCATGCCGGCGTCGATGGCGCCGAATACAAAGGCGGCGGCGAACACCGCCGGTGCCTGCCGGATTACTGAAAATACGGAATACGACGCCGTGCGTTCCAGGGTAGGCGCTGTGTCGCGCGCAAGCAGCACAGGCACCAAGGCCAGCAGCAACATGCCCGCGCCGGCCGCAAACGGCCCGAACCCGCGGGTTCCGATCCATTGAAGCAGCGTCGGTCCAATACCGTAGCTGCCGGCGAGACACACCGAATAAAGCGCGATGTAACGGCCGCGGTTGCTCGCGTCTGCGAGCCGGTTGATCCAGAACTCCGTCACGACGAAAAGTGCATTAAGCGCGCTCGACAGTACGAAGCGCACCGGAAACCACAGCCAGAGACTCGGCACAAAGTAGATCGCCACCAGCGCGCCCGCCGCCACGACGAGCGCCAGCGACAGGAATTCGGCGGCCCCCAGCCGCGCCATCGCACGCGGCATGTGCGGTGTGACGATGAGCGAGGCAAGACCGGCGGTGGCGAGGTTCAGTCCATTGACGCTGCCGGGTTCGCCCATCCGCTCGAGAATGAGCGACAGAAGCGGCAGCGTGAGCCCCATCCCTATGCCATAGGCGATAACAGCCGACAGAATGGCGCCGAGCGACAGGCGAGCGCGTGCTGCTTCCGCGCTGCTCAAAGGTAATCCAGGCGAGATTTGCCGTGCAGGAATCGGAAAAACGGTACGGGGCGTGAAACGCCCGGTACCTTCACGCGCGCTTCGACTTCATCGAGCACGAGGCGCGTTATCGTCGGGATATCCAGCGCGCGCGCTTCTGCGAAGGTTAGCCAGCAGGGGGTAAGCAGTTCGTCCGAACTCGCGGAATCAAGCTGGTGCGCGATGGCCTCAGTATCGGCCATGAAAAAACGCGCATCGAAGCGGCGGGGGCAATTGGGCGGCGTGATCGCCCGCGCGATGTAATCCAGCGCCTCCAGCCTCGGCACCACACCATGCGCAAGGAAACGCGACCATGCGCTTCTTGTGTGAGGCGCATTCCCTGTGCGATCGCCGATCAGAATCCCGGTTTCCTCGAATGTCTCGCGAATGGCAGCCAGAGCGAGCGCCCGCGCGCGGGCTGCGCTGATGTCCCGCGTGAGCGCCTTTAGCACGTGTGGCTTCAATTCACCGCCCACAGTTAACCGGGCGTCGCATGGATCGACCCGGCCGCCGGGAAACACATATTTGTTCGCCATAAATGCCATATTGCCGTGGCGGCGGCCCATCAGCACGCGCGGCCCCTCTGCATCGCGGCGGACCAGAACCAGCGTCGCCGCATCTTTGGGACGCAGCCGGTTGCGGACGAACACCTCGTCCTTTTCGAAGCCTTCGAGCGATCTTTCCACGGCTGCACCCGCTCCCAATCCGTTCGTCAGCGTGTTTGTAACCAACTTTCGATTGCCACAAAGAAGCTCTTGCCAAACTCTGGCGTCGTTATTAACGTTTTCGCAATCCGGCGCTGTTCCGGCGTCGATGTGCTGCGTAAAATTTGTGACTCTCGTCGTTTGGACTGCGATTTCCGGTCATCGGGGCAGGCGAGCGTGGCTGCGTATTTGTACATTGCGGGATTATCTGGTGGGGGAAGGATCAGTTCCCAGCGGAGACTGCGCTCGACCGTGCGCCCAAGAGGGGGACGCGCGGGCGGAGGACGCATTTTCTGCACTTGCTCTTCGCCTGCACTCCAACTTGGCCGCGGGCGGAAAATCCATTCTGCTGTCCGACGAGAGCAATAACGCACTCACCCGTTCGCTGCGCGCCTGCGCATTGCATCAAGCGACATATGGTCTTCAAAAGCACGAACCGCAATTCTCTGCGGCACAGGTTGTGACTCGGGGCCAGCGCACTTTCTTTTTGACGGTCTTGCTGCTGTTGGCGGCGACCTTGACGATTTTTCCGGCAACCGGCGGCTTGCTTCTGACAGGGATTGTTGCTTGCGGATATCTCGCCAACGCGATTTTTCGTGGCCTGCTCTTCTGGGTCGGAGCTGACGAGGTGCCGACACATGAAACGCCGGCCGACGACCCGGGACCACTTCCGATCTACACTGTTCTTGTCCCGCTTTATCGCGAAGCGAACGTCATTTCCCAACTCACAGCCTCGCTTCGCTGCCTCGACTATCCCGGCATTAGGTAGCAGACACACCTAAATCCATTCCAGCGCGATTATCCCGGCATTATGTAGCATTGCATGGGTACGCTGGTCGGGGCGGTCTGCGGATTAATTGGCCTCGTTATGACTGGGGCAAAACTCGAAATTGATGTCGATAAGGCTTTCTGGGCTGGGACTTTCCAAGGCAATTTTGATGGTCCGGTGCAACTCATTGCGCGAGATAGAGGCGCAGTATTTCGTTTCTCGCCTGATGCCGAACGT
>DATAVW010000141.1:0-5342 GCA_036267515.1 Rhizomicrobium sp. | reverse complement strand
TAGACCCGTGATAAAGTCGATGCCGTGGACGCGCATCCTCACCATCACCACTCCCATACACGCCGCGGGTTCCTCGCACGTACTTTGGGTGCGGCATTCACCGGCGCCACTCTGCTGGAACGCGCGACTCTCGTAGCTACGCGGGCGCGTGCGCAATCGAAGGCGCCGCTTCCGAAGCTTTTCGAAATCGAGAAGGTTGCCGAAGGCGTCTACGCCGCGGTAGCCAACGGGCGAGCGCTAATCAACTGCAATGCGGCCATCTTCGAAGGCGAACGCCATCTCTTAATTGTGGATGCGCACTCGCAGCCGTCGGCGGTCTATGCGCTGGTGGCGCAGATCCGGCGCGAGGTCACCCCCAAGCCGGTGCGTTACATAGTCGCGACGCACCTACACGGGGATCATACGCAGGGACTGCCTGCATATCGGAAGATCGCACCTGACGCGAACATCATCGCGAGTGAGACGACGCGGCAGCTACTGACGGAAGTGGGACCTCAACGGCTGAAATCTGCGCTTGACGCAATTCCAGCCTCCATTGACAACCTGAACCGAAGACTGGCGTCGGCAACTACGGCGGACGCGCGCGCGTATTACCAGGAGATGATCGCGCAGTCGCGGGCGTTCCTCGAAGAGATGCGCACGGTTCCAGTGGAACTGCCGGATGTCACCTTCAGCGAACACATGACCCTGCACGACAAGGCGCAGGAACTGCATCTCTCGTTCCGCGGGCGCGGGCATACTGCGGGCGACATCGTTGTTTATAGTCCATCGCGAAAGGCGCTGGCGTCGGGCGATCTGCTGCATAGCTTCTTTCCGACTATCGGCGACGGATACCCGAAGGATTGGCCTGGAACGCTGCGGTCAATTCAACAGCTCGATTTCGAGAAAGCCATCGGCGGACACGGTGGAGTATTGCAGTCGCGAGACCGCGCGGAGCAACTACGCGCCTACTTCGATGAACTGCTCGAGATTGTGGGGCGCGCGAAAATGGATGGCGTTCCCCTGGATCGGCTGCAGCAGTCCGTCACGCCGGCATCGCTTAAGAGCTTGCAGGACGGGTACGGCGACTATCTCGCAAGTGAAGTGAAGAAGCATGATTTCCGGGTTTATCTGAGTTCGCAGGCGGAAGTGTTTACGCGCGGAGTGCGTGATAATTTAACCTCGGTTTATCGCAACTACGAGCGCGCGTGAACAGTCATCCCTGATGCGCAAAGATCTCGCGCAAGGTATCGCCCGCCGCCTGAAGATTCTTGATCCACATCTCCACGTATTCGCGCGCAAGCACGACTCCATCAGCGCCCGCATCAAACGCAGCGTGGATGGAGCGGCGCACGTCATCCGGCGTCGTGCGTTTGTCAGTGCGGCGCGTCGGCACATCGAGGTCGATGCCAGGATAGAGCTTCACCGTAGATCCCGTCGCGGCGCGGGCGCGTTTCACTTCGCGGGCAACGTAATCCGGCACAAGTCCGCTAGTGTTCAGAGTCTCATAGGGACCTTCCGGATCGTTCATCAGCTTGTGGTAAAACTGCTCAAAATCTTTGGGCTGCGCATCGTGAAAGAGTGTGGCGCTAAGCCGATCCATGTAAGCTCTCATACGCGGTCCACCGGCGTTGTTGTAAGTGGCGAGCTTGAGGAAATCGGCGTAATCTTTCGTTTTTGAATAATCCTCTTCAGCGCGGTAGAAGGGGCTGAAGGTCACCTGCTGCATAATGTGAAATCCGAAGGGCTTTGTAGGCGCGATGTCTTTCGCGGCGCTGTAAACATCCGCGCGCACCTCGTGATAGCTATCGGTCCAAAGCTTTTCCCACATGAGGATCTCGGGGTATTCGAGCAGCAGGCGCCAAAAGGTCACGAAATAGCCATCGGCTGGACGCTCATCAGTCGAAGCCGCCCGCATCAGTTCCGCGAACGCGTGATAACCGGCTTGAGCGCGCTCGACGGAGATGCTTCGGTTACGCGCTTTGGCGCAGCAAAACTCGCAGAAGCAGCCGATGCCCTCGCTGGACCATCCGCCGCCCATCACGTTTTGAAACGGGCCCTGACGTTCGCACCCCCATGCGATTCCGGCGACTTCGCTGGGATATTGCCGCAGGTAGCTTTCCATTTTGCCGAGCTGATGCGCGCGATAGTCGGGATGATTGAAGCACGGGCCAATCATCCGCCGGCCGTAGATATCCACCTCGGCGACTTTGACCGCATTAGGCATGTTTTGCAACATGCGGCGGCTTTCGTTGTTGTAATCCCAGCAGAAGAAATCCATGCCGCGCGCCTTGGCTTTGGGCGCAACTTCGGCGATCACATCGAAATTGCCGTAGTCAGGCGAGCGGAACTGGTTCAGTATGGTTCCACGGAAATACTTCGGGTCGTAGTTGAAGAAGGCGCCCCCGTAGAAGGTAGGGTCGCCGTACTTGCCGTGGTCCGGCAGCGGAATCGTCCCGTTCGGCGTATTGCGCGGTCCCATTTCCCAGTCGTAGGTGTACGCCCAGATAGTGTTGACTGCGGCCTTTTGTAGATTGTCCAGGCATTGCTCGATGCCCTCGTCGATCCATGCATGGCATTTCATCTGGATCGCGACGACGTTCTTGCGGTTGTGCGTGGTGTTGCGTTGCGGCGGCGGGGCCGGGCTCGGCGAGACGTCGGCGGCAGATGCAGAAAGCGAGGCGGCTAGCGCGCTCGAAAGCTGGAAGAAGGTGCGGCGTGGCAGGTTCATGGCAGGCTTCTAAACCTCAATCGGCTCCTAACGCGAGGACGAAATATTTCGTTACCGCGCTAGACGAGTTGCGGTATCCGTGCAGATCGTTCGACGCCATGTAGGCGCAGGAACCGGGGCCGAGGCGCGTCCACTTGCCGTCGAGCATCACTTCCATCTCGCCGTCACGCACGAAGAGCAGTTCTTCGTGGACATGACGGTGGGGCTCGTGCGGAATCGCGCCGGGCGGCAGATCGCTTTCGTGCAGATCGAGCTTGTACCCGGTGTGCGTTTTGCCGGTGAGAATCTGGTAAAGCGTGATCGTACCGCTCTTTCGCCCCTTCAACTGTTCGAAGGGAAACGCGGCCGAGGGCAGCGTCTCGAGTGGAGGAGCGGTCGGTTGTGCGGAAGCCAACGCCGGGAAGAGAAAAGCCAAAGCGCGTCGCGTGCAGGTCATCGATGCCAATTTACAACGGCTGGCGGTGTGCGCGCTTGAGGGGAGTGGCAAAATGCGATGTATACCTAAAGAAAAGTAAGATGCGCACTTTTGGCTTAAATCTCATGCTGCTCGCCGCCGCGGCGGCCGCGCAAACACCCGACGGACAAAAAATTTTCGAGACGCGGTGCGCCGCGTGTCACGGCGTGGACGCAAACGGTGGGGAATTCGCGGGCAGCATCCTGGCGCGGCTTCGCGCAATGACCGATGCGCAGATCGAGAGCACGATTCGCAACGGCGTTCCAGGGCGCGGAATGCCGCCTGTTGTATTGACGGATGACGAACTGCGCGTCGTGCTGGCACACCTGCGGATGCTGCGGGCGCCGAGTTCCGGAAGGCGCGAGCGCACACGCCAAATCACCACCACCACGGGCGCGCAACTCGAAGGCGTGGTGACCGGCGAGGGCATCGAGGATCTGCAGATTCGCACCGCGGATGCGCATATCCGTCTAATGCGTCGCTCGGGCGACCGTTTCCGCGAAGTGACTTCGCAGATGGATTGGCCATCATACGACGGCGGCTTCAGCGGCAACCGCTACACGAACCTGCGGCAGATCGACAAGACAAACGTGTCACGGGTCGTTCCGCGATGGATCTTCTCGATGGATGACACCACGGGCCTGCAGACGACTCCGGTGGTAGTGAACGGCATCATGTACGTGACCACGGCAAATCAGTGCTACGCGCTCGACGCGGGCAGCGGACGTCAAATCTGGCACTTCCAGCGGCCGCGGAGCAAGGCGCTCATAGGCAACGCATCCGGCGGAATCAATCGCGGCGTGGCGGTCGGCGGCGATCGCGTCTTCATGGAGACCGACAACGCGCATCTGCTCGCGCTCAATCGTTTTACGGGGTCGCTCGTTTGGGATATCGAGATGGCGGACGCGTCCCAGAATTACAGCGCGACCGCGGCGCCGCTCGCGGTGGCGGGCTTGATTGTCGCAGGAACCGCGGGCGGAGATGGAGGCGCGCGTGGCTTCCTGGCGGCGTACGATCCAACAACGGGCAAAGAGATTTGGCGGTTTTGGACGACGCCGCTTCCGGGCGAGCCAGGTTCCGAAACGTGGAAAGGCAAAGCCATCGAGCACCCGGGCGGCGCGACCTGGATGAGTGGCAGTTACGATGCGGACCTCGGGTTGGTGTATTGGCAGACTGGAAATCCGGGACCGGACATGAATGGCGATCAGCGGCTCGGCGACAACCTTTATACAAGCTCGGTCATTGCCCTCGACGTGAAGACCGGCATGCTGCGCTGGTATTACCAGTTTACGCCGCACAATGTTTGGGATTGGGATGCGCAGCAGCCGCTCACACTAATTGATGCGGAGTGGGATGGGCATCCGCGCAAGCTGCTGCTGCAAGCCAACCGCAACGGATTCTTCTACGTGCTCGACAGGACGGACGGCAAGCTACTTCACGCGAGTCCATTCGTCGAAAAGCTGACGTGGGCGAAGGAAATCGGCGCGGATGGACACCCGGCGCTGAACCCGAACCAGATTCCCACTGAGCAGGGCGTGCGCGTGTGTCCATCCCTGATCGGCGCGGCAAATTGGTGGTCGAACGCGTATGATCCGGCGACAGGACTGTTTTACGTCTCAGCCCTCGAAAGCTGCGCGGTGTTTTCCAAGCGCGATACAGAGTGGGAAGCGGGTAAAGGCTTCGGGGGAGGCGGTACGCGTGACACCGTGGAAGACCCGCCGAAAAAGTATTTGCGTGCGCTCGATGTGCGCACCGGCCGCATCGTCTGGCAACTGCCCGAAATCGGCCCCGGAACCACGCGCGGCGGGGTGCTGGCAACCGCGGGAGGCATCACGTTCTTCTGCGCGGATGGCAGCGAGTTCGCAGCGGTCGATTCCGCCACCGGAAAACTCTTATGGCACTTCCCGGCGAATCACTTTTGGCGCGCATCGCCGATGACCTACACGTTCGACGGAAAACAATATGTCGCAGTGGCTTCGGGCACAAACATCCTCGCGTTTGGATTGGCCGAATAAGAACGGCGCTCGCCGAGAATGCCGTCGGGCGCCTTCGCTCGTCCTCTCTACTCCGAGCGCCACTCCGGCCGGAAGTACCTGTCCGCATACATTTTTCCGACCGCGTCGCCCAACGCGCCGTTGGTGAAGTCGATGGCACGCTGCCACCGCGGACGCTGTTCCG
>DATAVW010000140.1:0-6398 GCA_036267515.1 Rhizomicrobium sp. | reverse complement strand
GGATAGCCGTTGTTGATGTTCGGCGACTGTCCCCAGATCTTCGGATCGAAGCCACCTGGCAATCCAGATTTTAGCTGGAGGTCCGTCAGCCCTGTGAGGCCTGAGTCATTCTTCACATTCCCTGCGCCGTTGGCAGGATCGGAAATACCGCTGGTATCGAGGTCCCAATAACCCGTCGCGATGTCGCCAGGCTCGCCGTCGAACCCAATGAAACCTCCCTTGTAGGCTCCATTGCCGTTCACAGCCCCGGTGGAATACGTGGCTGTGATCGCGATGTCCTCCTGGGTGAAACCAACGATCCCTCCGATTTGGGAGCCGGATTTTCCGCGCGCGCTTCCCGCGGCGTAGGAATTGTTGATGGCAGCGTTACCCTCGCAGCCGCATGCGCCAGCTACAAGGCCGCCGACGGCGCCATTCATTCCCACCGAAAGGCTGCCCGCCGCGAAAGACTGATCGATTGCACCGCCATCGATGTAGCCGACGATGCCGCCGACAAAACTGCCGTCACCGGTGGTGATGGATCCGGTTGAGAACGAGCGTTCTACCAGCGCAAACGCAGAAGTTATGCCGGCGATGCCACCCGCTTCGACCGAAGCATCCGTTTTGATCGAGCCGGTCGAGTAGGAGTCCTCAATTGTGCCCACCTCAAACGCCGTGAGGCCGCCCATTACGCCGCCATGTTCGCTGCCGCTGGCGAAACTGTTGTTGATCGTGCCGCTATCTTCTCCGGCAAGGCCTGCGGCCCAACCACCGCTGACCATGCAATTGGCGCTCGATTGCGTGATGACGCCTTCATTTCCACCCGCGAGTCCGCCACCTGTTCCATCGGGTATGGACGCCGTGATGCGACCGGTTGCGTGCGTGTTACGCAGGGTGCCAAAAGACTCTCCCACGAAACTGCCAACGCTTTCAGCCGCAGCCCCGGAAATGTTGACGCGCGACAGCGTGATGTTCTCGACCACGCTGCCGGATCCCAAATTCGCGAAGAGCCCCACTTCGCCGGACGATGAATCCTGCACTGTCAAATTCGCGAGGCGGTTACCCAGCCCCTCCAGCTTGCCGGCAAAGGTGGTCGGGATGGGAACGCTGCTATATGGCCCGTCTGCTTTCGCGTCGTAGGATTTGGCTAACGCGAAATTGCCCGCCGGTTTTGCCGCAATATCCGCAGCAAGGGTCTTGATGTCACCGGCAAGCGAATAATTCTCGCCATTGATGACGAGTCCGCTTGCCAGATCCCAGAAAGTCACTGCGCCCTTGTTGGACGTGGCAAACGCGCCATTTGAGTCGCCATCGTTGGTGGCGATGGTGAGCGCGCCGCTGCCGGTAATGGTCACCGGCTTTTTCACAATGATGGATTGCTGCGCGTCCAGCGTGAGGCGACTGGTGTTCGCCCAGGTGAGCGGCTCATCGATCTCGACATTCTTCGCGATGCTGCCGGTTTTCACTGTCGCATTGCCGCTCGCCAGCATCGCCTGAAGATCACCGACGTTCAGCACGGCCTTCTTGGCCGTTGCCACGCACACGCCGGCGTTGCAGCTCATGTTCTGCGTCGGCTTGTTGGAGATCGAGAGATCGGCTTGCGCCGCCGCGCTCGACAGCAGCAGCGCCATTATCGATCCAGGAACTGCGCTCGAAGTCAGGATAGTTCTGGAATTCACCTCACATCCCTCACTTCGGCGGCGGATTGGCGAGCAGATACGGGTAGCCGTTGTTTATCTTTGGCGACTGTCCCCAGATTTCCGGATCGAACTTGGCAGGCAGCGAAGATTTTAGCTGCGCATCGGTAAGCCCGGTCACACCCTTGCAGCTGCCGCCCCCTCCGCAGCCATTCGAGGCGCCGCTCGTATCGATATCCCAATAGTCTGCGGGATGATCTGGGGTCTCGTCGCCCCCAATAAACCCGCCCGAATATCCACCCGCTACGGGCCCGATTGAGTAGGACGTTGAAACTCTACTCTTGCTATCCGTGAGACCGATCAGACCACCGGCGGTTCGACGAGCACTGACTGATGCGGTGGAGTAGGAGTCGATGATTTTGTGGTCGTTCTCGCCCACGAGACCGCCCACAAATCGCGTCCCTCGAACCTTTTGAACAGAACCGGTTGCAAAGGATTGACTCACCACACCTCTGTTGATGCCCACCAGGCCGCCGGCGTAGATACCACTAACGGTTGCGGCCGAGTGGCTTGCGACGATTGTTCCCAAATTGAGCGCCACAAGGCCGCCATTATAGAAGCCCTCACCTCCGACGTTACCGGACGTGAAGCAATGCTTCACCGCGTACAAGTTGTAATCCAACAGGCCGCCAGCGTTTTGAGACACGCCGCGTAAGGCGCGCATGTCCACATTCGTGAGGTTCACATCGCGAACGACTCCGTAGTTTAGATGGATCATAGACACACTCGTGTGCTTGGCACCGGTCACTACTGATAAGTTCTGGATCGTGTTTCCCAGACCGCTTAGTACGCCAGAGGAGGAGTGACCCTCACCTATCGAATAAATCGGCGCCGCACGGTACTGGCCGTCCTGTCCCGCATCATAATCGGAGGCCAGTGCAAAGAAGCCTTGTGGGTTCGCCGCGATGGCGGTGCTCAAGCTGCTGAGCGTGTTCGCAAGAACGTAACTGTTGCCTTGGATGATCAGGCTGCTGCTCATGTGCCGGAACTGGATCTTGCCTTTCTTTCGGAACAGCACGTCGTCATCGGGCTTGATTTGGGCGTAAGTCAGGGTCAGCGCGCCCGAGCCCGCAACCGTAACCGGCGCGTTGACGATGATGTTGTTGCCCATGCTCAGCGTCAGCCGGCTTTTGCTCGACCACCTGAAGCTGTGATCGATTTCGAGCCCCGCCGCTGTGGCGATGCCGTCGCCGCCCTGCACAGTCACATCGCCACTCGCCAGCATGCTGGTGAGATCATCGACATTCAGCACGGCTTCCTTCGCTGTCGGCGTGCAAACCCCAGCATCACATTCCATGTCGTGCGTCGGCTCGCTTGAGATCGCGATGTTCGCTTGTGCGGCTGCGCTCGACAGCAGCAGCGCTGTTGTGAAGATCGCCAGTTTCGATGTCATGTTGTCTTCCCCCATTCGGTCATTTCTAGCACATCAATCCTCCCCCGTTTACGGGGGACGATAAATAGGGCGCTAGCGGATTGCTGCCGCCCGCGCCGTCTGCAATTGCGCGAAGTCGGAATCGGCGTGGTAGGAAGAGCGGGTCAGCGGCGAAGCCGAAACCATCAGGAACCCCTTGGCGCGGGCGATCGCTTCCAGCGACTGGAATTCTTCCGGAGACCAGAAGCGCTCCAGCTTCGCGTGCTTCTTCGTCGGCTGCAGGTATTGGCCGATGGTGAGGAAATCCACGCGCGCGGCGCGCAGGTCGTCCATCACCTGCATGATTTCTTCGCGGCTTTCGCCAAGCCCTACCATTAATCCGGATTTGGTGAAGCCGGTCGGCACCAGATCCTTGGCGCGTTCCAGCAAGCGCAGCGACGCGAAATAGCGCGCGCCGGGACGCACGCTCAAATACAGCCGCGGCACGGTTTCCAAATTGTGGTTGAACACATCCGGCCGCGCTTCCATCACCACATCCAGCGCGCCATCCTTGCGCAGGAAATCCGGCGTCAGCACTTCCACCGTGGTGCCGGGCGAAAGCTCGCGAATCGCGCGAATGGTTTGCGCGAAGTGTTCCGCGCCGCCGTCCGGCAGGTCGTCGCGATCCACGCTCGTGATCACCACGTGCTTCAGGCCCAGCTTCGCCACCGCGCGGCCGACATTCGCTGGCTCGTCGGCATCGAGCGCGCCCGGCAATCCCGTCTTCACATTGCAGAAGGCGCAGGCGCGCGTGCAGGTGTCGCCCATGATCATCATGGTGGCGTGGCGGTTGGTCCAGCACTCGCCGATGTTGGGGCAGCCCGCTTCCTCGCACACGGTGTGCAGGCCGTGCGCGCGCACGATGGATTTGGTTTCCGCATAGCCGCGGGAGACCGGCGCCTTCACCCGGATCCATTCCGGCTTGCGCAACACCGGCGTATCCGGCCGGTGGGCCTTCTCGGGGTGGCGGAGCGCGCCGCGGTCTTCCACCCGGTCGATTACGATGGTCATAGGACAGAGATATAGTCGGTGAGGCGCAGGAAAGCACCCGCTCTGGGCTGCACGCGGAGCGACTTACCGGCTTCGGCGATGGGCCGATTGGGCCAGTCGCCCGTTCACAGGCGTGCCAGGCTTTGGCTTGGGCCATCTGGAAATTCAGGTGGCGGACGACACGGCGCACCGCGTCGTGGCGGGCACGCGCCGTCCGGCAGAAGCCGCCATGCTTCAGCCGATTGCGGTTCCCCGGCTGGCCGCCACGGCGGCGCGGTGATGAAAAGTGCTGCACGCCAGCGAACAGAGACGCTTCCACCGCGGCTACCACCTAGAGGCGCCGCCCCTTCGGCTCGGCGGGACGATCAAAAGTTCCCATTCGAACCTCCAGAAATTGGGAGAGGGGTCCCCCCTGCTCCACAGGCTTCACGCGCTGGACGGCCATCGGGACCCCTCGAGGGATCCAGCACGTATGTGCGCTTGCTCCGCCAATCCCACAGCGTATCGGGATTGAGCCGCATCAGGGTCGCCTCTTCTTCTTCACCAGACGAAGGAGCAGAATTTCTACTTTGATCAATTTCTTCCCGGCGGACATTGATGTTGTGCTCGAACTTGCTGCCGCGCAGCGCGGCGATGCTGTGGCCCAGTTTGGCGCTCACCTTCAGGAGCGCGACCGCATCCGTATAGGCGCGGCTGCGGGCATGGCCGAACTCGTCCCGCTCGGCATCGATGGCGCGTGCGTCCGTCAGCAGTGCGGCGATCGAATCCGCCACGTTCTGTAAATCCATTTCCAGCGATGCCGCCCCTGGTGTGGGCTGTGCTTGCGTATTTCGCCCGCCGGCATCTGTTGCATCCATGTCCTGTTCCTTTGTGACAGTCGAGTTTACACCCGAACCGGCCGCGGCGAACGGAACGGCAACATTAAAATTGCAAGCGCCTGATTTCCGGCACGTTCTGGCGCGACGACTGGCGAATATGGGGAACAGACGCGCTGAGGGAGTAGGCCTGCGCCGAAGCAAGCTTCGCCTGGATGTCCGATGTACGGCGCTAGGCGGCGGCGCCTTTAATCTTTTCGTCCGGCTCATCGACGAAGAATGCCAGCCGCTCGTCTGCCAGCTTTTCCCACACGCCGGCCAACTGTTCGTAATGGCCCTTCAGTTCCTGGTTGGCGGCACGCGCAGCGGAAATCCTGCACTCCCGGGCCCGCTGGCGAAATTCTCGAACCTTGTTCATGCCATCCTCAGGAACGCGCAGGACAATCGGCTGTCGGCCTTCACACCAACACCCCTTGGCTCAAAAGTCCGGATCGTCAAATTTGTTCCAACGATCGGAAAGGATTGTGAAAAAGGTCGCAGATGAGCTCAGAGCGGTCGCTGCCGTCCGCCGATGCGCCGCTCTTCGATGAATTGAAGGACCACGCGGGCGGCCCGCAAGCTGGGTGACTCTCCCTCCGCACCCAGCAGGCGCACCGCTTCGCGCAAATCCCGTTGCTGGCGGGCCCGATAGTCGGCGTCCTTCAAGAGCCGGACCACGCAGGGCGCGATCAATTCCGCCCGGCAGCGCACCTGCAGAAATTCCGGCACGGCTTCCCTTCCGAGCAGGATATTCACCAGCGTAAGATGCGGCACCCGGATCAGGGCGCGCGCAATGCGGGAGCTAAGCCAACCCCCCTTATAGGCGACCACCATCGGCACATCCGCCAGGGCCAATTCCGTCGTCACCGTTCCCGACGCGGCCAGCGCGGCATCCGCTGCATCGAAGGCGGCAAACTTCTCCGCCTCCCCTTCCAGCAAACGCAGCGCCACGGGCCAACCGTTCGTCAGCGCGCGAATGGTTTCAGCCAGGTGCGGAACGGCCGGCAACAGGCAGACAAGATCGGGCACCTCCTGCTTCACGCGCGCAACGGTTTCGCGGAAGACGGGGAGGAGTGGCTGGATCTCGCTAATCCGGCTCCCGGGCAACACGGCAAGAACCGGCGCTGCCGCCGGAATACCAAGACGCTCGCGCAATTCAGCGCCACCTCGTATGCGCGCGGCGCGCTCCACCACCGGATGGCCGACGAACGGCGCGCGCAGTCCGTGAGTCTCGAACAGCGCGCTCTCGAATGGCAGCAGCGCCAGGACCAGGTCGAACGTTCGCGCCATTTTCGCTGCGCGGTGCGGGCGCCACGCCCACACTTGCGGCGCAACATAGTTGATGATGGGAATTTGCTTGTTGCCGCGGCGAACACGCGTTGCGACGCGATGGGTGAATTCCGGACTGTCGATGCAGATTACGGCATCCGGACGAGAGGAGAGCGCAAAATTGGAGGCGACGCGCAG
>DATAVW010000139.1:0-9225 GCA_036267515.1 Rhizomicrobium sp. | reverse complement strand
CGCCGCGGCATTGGCTTCGGGATTGTTGCGAATGGGAATTTGCGCTGCCATTCCCCCCATGGCGTGCGCCCCGCGCCGGTGACAGGTCTTGATCAGCAGCTTGCTGTAGGCGGAAAGCGCGGGCGACGACATGGTGACCTGTGCGCGATCCGGCAGCACGAAATCTTCGCGCGCGCGCAGCGTTTTGATCATCGAGAAGATGTAGTCCCAACGCCCGCAATTCAGCCCGACGATGTGATCTTTCAGTTCGTGAAGGATTTCGTCCATTTCGAAGGCTGCGGGCAGCGTTTCGATAAGGACAGTGGCGCGCATGCTGCCGCGCGGGATGTCGAGCGTGCGCTCGGCGAACAGGAACACGTCGCGCCATAGCGCCGCCTCTTTATGACTTTCCATTTTCGGCAGGTAAAAGTACGGGCCCGTGCCACGTGCGAGCAGCTCTTGCGCATTGTGAAAGGCGAACAGGCCGAAATCGAACAGCGACGCCGACACCGGCGCGCCGTCGATCTCCACATGTGCTTCGTCCAGATGCCAGCCGCGCGGCCGCACGATCAACACAGCGCTTTTCGGCGCGAGTTCGTACCGCTTGCCGCTTATGGGATCTGCATAAGCCAGCGTGCGGCGTACCGCCTGAATGAGATTTGCCTGGCCGTCGATGTTGTTCGCCCAAGTCGGCGAATTGGCGTCCTCGAAATCCGCCATGAAGCAATTCGCGCCGGAGTTGAGCGCGTTAATGATCATCTTGGCGCTGACCGGCCCGGTGATTTCCACTCGGCGGTCAGCCAGGTCGGCTGGAGGCGGTACCACCGTCCAGTCGCCGTCTCGAATGGCTGCGGTTTCGGGCAGGAAGTTGAGCGCTTCCGTTCCGGCATCGAGTCTGGCCTGCCGCTCCGTGCGGGCGGCCAACAGCGCGCGGCGCCGGCCGTCGAACCGCCGATGCAGTGCCGCGAGAAAGCCAAGTGCGGCCTCGGTCAGAACGGCGGGCTGGCCCGGGACTTCCTTATGTACCGTGATGCTCACGTCTTGCTGCACCTGCTCACTCCGTTCTGTAACAGTCTTTACAAATGAAACGTTCCGTTCAATGATCGTACCGCCTTAAAACGGTTGAAGTGTCATAACTGTGACAGAATAACTGGCAGGCGTGTCATAGCTGTTGTCGATCAAATGAAGTCGCGGGAACCGGGGGATCGCAAGGTTTTCGCCGGTCCTCGCGTGCGCCACCTGCGGCTGTCCCTGGGCCTGAGCCAGAGCGCCATGGCGCGCGACCTTGGCATCTCCGCGAGCTACCTGAATTTGGTCGAACGCAACCAGCGGCCTCTCACGACACAACTCGTGCTCAAACTGGCCGCTATCTACGAACTCGATCTGCGCGACCTGCATGGCGACCGCGAGGCCGAACGGGTGGCCGAGCTAACCGAAATCTTTTCCGATCCGGTGTTCGGCAAGATGCCGTCGGCCACCGTATTCGCCGATCTGGTCAACGGCTATCCGGATATCGTCTCAGGCTTCTCTTCTCTCTACAGCGCATACCGCAAAGCGCAGGGCAAATCGGCTGCGGAAGGCGAGGGTGAGGCAACCGGATCGACCTCGCAGGATGGCCGCTATCCGGTCGAAGAAGTCCGCAGCTATTTTCATGCACGCAACAACTACATCGCCGCGCTCGATTTGGCGGCGGAAGCCTTTCACGCCTCCCTGAATGCCGGCGACGATCTGCTTCCCGCCCTGCGCGCACATTTGCGCGATGCACACCAGATTCGCGTCACCGTGCTGCCCATCCATGCCATGTCGGATGCGCAGCGCCGCTTCGACCGCCACAACCGGCGGCTGTTTCTCTCCGAAATGCTGCCAGCGTCGGCGCGGGTTTTTCAAACGGCCGCGCAGGTGGCGCTGCTGACCTATGCGGACGATTTGGAGCGGCTGGTGGCCGAGGCCATGCCCGCCACTTCGGATGTGGCGCAGCTGTTGCGGATCGCGCTCGCGAACTACTTCGCCGGTGCTCTAATGATGCCGTATGGCCGCTTTATCGAAGCGGCGACCTCCGTGCGCTACGATCTCGATGTGCTGGCCGCCCGCTTCGCGGCCAGCGTGGAGCAAGTGGCGCACCGGATCACCACTTTGCAGCGGAGCGAGCGGCGTGGCGTGCCGTTTTTCTTCCTGCGGATCGATCATGCCGGCAACGTGCTGAAGCGGATTTCCGCGGGCGGCTTTCCGTTCTCGCGGTTCGGCGGCATCTGTCCGCGCTGGCGCGTATTCGATACCTTTGCCGCGCCTGGCGAAACCCTGCGGCAGCATATCGGCCTGCCGGATGGCGCGCGCTACCTCACGATTTCACGAACAGTGGAGAGTGTCCGCACGCGGCATCCATTCACCGGCCGTCGCGTGGCGCTGTGCATAGGCTGCGACGTAAGCCATGCGTCGGCGGTGGTCTATGGCGACGGCCTCCATCTCGCGACTCCGGAAAGCGCCGTACCCACTGGCGTGGCCTGCCGCGTGTGTGAAGTGCCGAACTGTCCCACGCGCGCCGCGCCGGCGATGACCCAGCCGCTGAAGCTCGATCCCTGGCGCAAAAACACCTGGCCGTTCGAATTCGCCTGATGGGCTGCGGTCCGGAGTGTTGTTTTGTTCAAAACAGGTGTTGTTTTGCGCGGCTTTGCCCATCACCTTACTGACATGCTCTCACGCTCGAAATCGCTACACCTTGCCTATCTCATCGCAATCGCCATCAAGGGAATCGACGGCCTGATCGAATTCGTCGCCGGCGTGTTGATCGCCAGCTTCGGATCGCACGAGCTCTACCATTTTGCGATCTGGGCAACGGCGCCAGAGCTTGCGCGCCATCCTGCCAGCCACGCCGTGCATGCCATCCGGCACGGCGCCTACCACTTCGCGCACAGCCCCCACGAATTCGCGATCATCTATCTGCTGGCGCACGGCCTCCTGAAGATCGGGCTGGTGATCAACCTGTTCATCGAGCATTTGTGGATATTTCCAGTGTCCGTGGTGGTGCTGCTGGGTTTCATCGGCTTCATGGGGCTGAAATTAGCAGCGCATTGGTCGCCCTGGCTTTTCGCCTTTGCGATGTTCGACATGTTGACCGTCGCGCTGGTGGTCAACGAATGGCGCATGCGGCTGGCGAGGGCTCGGTGAAGTCCGTGACGCACAATGAAGAAGACCGGTACGGCCTGCAACGCTTCGTCGATGCGCAGGAGCCGGTCTACGCGCAGGTCTGCGCGGAGTTGCGCGCCGGCCGCAAGTGGACGCACTGGATGTGGTTCGTGTTCCCGCAGATGCGCGGCCTGGGGCACAGCAGCGCAGCCGAGCGGTTCGGCATATCGTCGCTTCAGGAGGCGCAAGCTTATGCGGCGCATCCGGTGCTGCGTGTGCGATTGCGCGAATGCTGCCGGCTGTTGCTGCAGCTCGACAGCGGCGACGCCAGCGCCATCTTCGGCTTCCCCGACGATCTGAAGCTGCGCTCATCGATGACGCTGTTCTCCCGGGCCGCGCCTGACGAACCGACGTTCCGCGGCGTGTTGGAGAAATTCTTTGGCGGCGAGGAAGACGCGGCAACGCTTCGGCTCATCGCCGCCACGGATTAGTGCCCGAGTTCGCCATAGCCGCGCGCCATGGCAGCGGCGAACAGCGGAATGAACGCAAACACCGCCGCCTCGAGCCACAGAATGCGGCGCACGCGCGCCACTTCGCCGTCAGGTGGAACGTAAGCGGCTTCGGCCCGTCCGGCTCGCCGCCAGCGAAAATAGGCGAGCGTGGGGACGACGGAGAGAAGCCCCACCACGGCAAAGGCGGCAATCTTCGCCCAGAAGAACAAATTGACCGAGTAGTACGCCCAGCCTTTCGCCGCGAACACCGCGCGCGAAAATCCCACGACAATGATTGCGGCGGCCAGGATGCCGTACCAGGCATCGGCGCGTACCAGCCGTGTTACCTCGCGCACATCCATCCGCGCGCGCACCGCGCCGAGCTCGAAGGCGAGCACACCCGCGAGCGCAAACACCAACAGATGGTGCGCCATGGCAAAGTGCAGGTCGCGTGCCGCAAAGTCGCTCATGCCCAACCTCTCGCTGAACCTACTTCGGATCACGGATGAGCATACAGGAATCCGATAAATTCAGCACCCGAAGCTGATGATAGCCGCCAAATCGGGCGCGCAGTCGGGAGGCTGTTGTGCTAAGCTCGTCGGAAATAGGGGGCGGGCGATGTCTTCGGTGAACCTGGCCGGATTGACGGCGGCGCTGTTGCTGAGCAGTGCGGCGGCGCGGGCGGATGTGGAGATATCAGCCAAGCCGACCAGCAACATGAGTTGCGATAGCGGTGTGTGTACCCGACGGCGAACAAAGCGGTGCTGAATGTGAGCGATCTCGCCACCATGCTGGCGAGCGGCGACGTGGCGGTGAAGACCGGCCTGGCGGCGAAGGACATCGATATCGACCAGCCGCTGCAGTGGACCAGCACGTCGCGGCTGACTCTGGATGCGCAGCAATCCGTGACCATGAAGAAGCAGATCACTGTTGGAGGTCAGGGCGCGCTTACTGTCATCACAAACGATACCGGCGGCGCAAACGTCAAGAACAAGACTGGCGAGTTCGTCATCGTGCCGGAGCACGGCGGCGTGCAGTTCTGGGATTTGGGCAGCAGCCTGATCATCGACGGCAACAGCTATACGCTGGTCGGCGACATCAAGACTCTTGCCGCCGATATCGCCGATAATCCTTCTGGCTTCTACGCGCTGGCAAAGTCCTACGACGCGAGCGCGGATGGGACGTATTGGGATTCCCCGATTGCCACGACATTCGCCGGTGTTGTGGAGGGGCTGGGAAATAACATTTCCCATTTCTCAATGAATACGGAAGATACGGGAGCGAATGGTCTATTCTCCCAGATCGCATTTGCCGGAGAAATCCGTGATTTGGCCGCTGTGAACGGTATGCTGACAGGCGGGCAGCCTCACGAGGGAACTTGGGGAATGCTGGCCGGGGAGAATGATGGCGTCATCCGCCGCTGTCATTCTTCGGGAGAAGCTTCGTTGGCGGGTGTGAATCTCGGCGGCTTGGTTGGATATAATCGGGGCTTCCTGGAAAATTCCTATGCCGATACGAAGCTGCGCGGGACTCCCGGACTGGTGGGGGGCTAGTGGGCGTCAACGATGCCGGAACCATCAGTTCCTCCTATGCTCTCGGCTCCATCGCGCTTCACAAAACGGGTAGTGATGCCGGGGGGCTGGTTGGGTACAATGACGGTTTGATCGAGAACAGCTTCGCTCGCACGCGCGTAATTGCAGGAAAACAGGAAGGCCAATCGCTTTTTGGAGGCTTGGTCGGCGAGAATCACACCCATGGGCAAATTACCAGCAGCTATGCGGCGGGCGAGATGAAGATCAAATCCGCTGGTCGCGCCGGGGGGGTGATCGGACAAGATGATTCTGTTGCCGGTAATGTTCAGCACGCCTACTGGAACCTCGACCTGGGCATCAGCAATCCAAGCCAGGGAGCCGGCAACATTCCCAACGATCCCGGCATAACCGGCCTTACAACGACGCAGTTTCAATCCAAGTTGCCCAAAGGCTTCGACCCGAAAATCTGGGGCAGTGATCCGAAAATCAACAACGGCTATCCGTATCTGCTTGCCAACCCGCCACGGTAATGTGACCCGCCAATTCGAATTTTATGCTGTCCTCTGCGCGAATGGATGACGGGAAGCCGACATGTTCGGTTCGTTAGATAAGCGTTCCTTCAAGCGCCATCTTCCACTTTCATCTGGATCAGCGTTGCAGTGACGGTGCCGAATCCGGTCGAAGCCCACAGCTTCAGCGGTACGATATAGTGGCCATGTGGCGCACTGGCGCTGGGGATTTCTGCAAGCCACGCGAAAGCCGGCGGCAACTCATGGCCTTCTTTCAGAATTTTCGGCTTGAAGCCGGCGATCTGGTTGTAATGCAGCTGGCAAAGATGTGCCTTGCCGGTGAAGAGGCCGTTCTCCAGTTTCACCGGCTCGTCGCGCAGATAGGTGAATTCGATGTTGTAGCGCCGCCGCCCGTCGAACACGGCCGCCATCGTGCCGCAAGGATTGGAAGCGCTCTCGCGTATCCCGGCAAGCACGGAGGTGGCGGCGCTTAGGGGATCCAAACCTTCCTTTTTCTCTGTGTCGCTCACCGGATATTCGTTCGTATTGTAGGGCGGATCAGCGAACAGCACCGGCATGCCGTCATGACCGTAGGTGAGCTTCACGCGACGGGGCGGCTTTCTGCCACGACGGTAGCGGGAATCGTACTCCGCGGGCGAAATGCCTGCGGGGGTAAACTGCCCGGCGGCGGTGGCATCGATAGTCGCCTGCCAAAAGGCGCTCACGATTCCACTGGTCTCGAAATGTGAGTCGGTATGATAGCCGCTGCCACCGATGTGAATGTCGTATTGGGTATGCCCGAACGGAATACCGAGAAAGGCGATGGTGTAGCCCACGCCGACATGGCCGGCCTTCGCGTTACCGATGCTGGCAATTTTCTCTGCTGCACTGACCGAGCACGGCGCGACCGCCAGAGCTATCACGAACGCAACAAGGCCGGGGACTTTCGACATCCGCTACTCCACGTCAGTATTGCCCCGTTGCCACTGGATCATAACGGCTACCGAATATGGTTCAATCATGACCGGTCTCACCCCGCTCGCCGAAGCGATCCTGCGCCGCGACCGCGGGGCTTTGGCGCGCGCCATCACGCAGATCGAATCGACGCGCCCTGCGGATCGAACGAAGGCAGAGTCTCTGCTGACGTTTCTTTTGCCGCACACCGGCCGCGCGATGCGAATTGGCATTTCCGGCGCGCCAGGCGTTGGCAAGTCCACGTTCATCGAGGCTTTTGGGACGCAGATTATCGACGAAGGGCACAGACTGGCGGTGCTTGCCGTCGATCCCTCATCGCGGCGCAGCGGCGGCTCCATTCTGGGCGACAAAACGCGCATGGAATCTCTGGCGCGAAATCCGGCTGCCTTCATTCGTCCGTCGCCCGCTGGTGCAACGCTGGGCGGCGTAGCCCGGCGCACACGCGAAGCGATTCTGCTCTGCGAGGCTGCGGGGTTCGATCTCGTGATGGTGGAGACGGTCGGCGTGGGCCAGTCGGAAACGGCCGTATCCGACATGGTAGATCTGTTCGTTCTCCTGATCGGCCCCGGCAGTGGTGACGAGTTGCAGGGAATCAAGCGCGGCGTGATGGAGCTTGCTGACATCGTTCTGGTGACCAAAGCCGATGGCGAGCTGAAGCAGCCAGCCGCCCGCGCGGCCTCTGACTACGCGCACGCGCTGCATCTGATGCGGCCGAAATATCCAGACCTGCCGCCGCAGGTGATGCAGATTTCGGCGCAAGAGGGACGTGGCCTCCCGGAGGCCTGGGACGCGATGTGCCGCCTCCACCTTGCGCTTCAAGCATCTGGCTGGCTCAAAAGATTGCGCGAAGAACAACTCCGACGCTGGTTTTGGAATGAGATGCAAGCCGTTATGATAGAAGAAATTTCTGGCAATCCGGCCTTCGCGCAAAAGGCCGACACTGTCGAGGCGGAGGTGGTCGCCGGCCGCCAGCTGCCGAATGGCGCCGCCCGGGCGCTCATCCAGCATTTCCGCGCTTCCTGACCGGCATTGCCCAGAATCTTGACCGGAGAGAAGGCGCCCCTTATGAGAGCCGCTCTTTCGGAGAATCTGTATGTCGCGCCGCTGTGAATTGACCGGCAAGGGGCCCATGGTCGGCCACCATGTCAGCCACGCCAACAACAAGAAGAAGCGGGTGTTCCGGCCCAACCTGCAGACGGTGTCTTTGGCAAGCGAGACGCTCGGTCAGAAGGTCAAGCTGCGCATCAGCATGAATGCGCTCCGCACGGTGGACCGCTCCGGCGGCCTCGACCCGTTTCTGCTGAAGTCGAAGGAGGACGTTTTGTCCGACCGCGCCGTCAAGCTGAAGCGGCTGATTGCGAAGAAGCAGGCGGCGTAGTTACTTCGCCACTTCGAACATTAGCAGCACGGTCCGCTGCAGCGTCAGATTATAATTGTCGTCGGAGATCATGTAGAGCAGCGTTTTGCCGCTGGCATCGCGGCGAAGCGCCAGCCCCTCCATATTGTCGATATTCTCGTGCATGGTGAACTTCGCGATCTCGTCGCCATCGAGCCGCGCGCCGGGTTTGACGCTCGCGATATCCGCGCGCCGCACCGCCACCACCACACCCCGGATCGGCCCGAAATAGTGTCGCTCCAGCAAATATAGAGAGCGGCCATCCGGGCTCATGGCCGCATCCGAAATTTCGTATGGATCGTGGTGCTTGACGCTGAGGTGCCCGGAATGCGCGCTCCCTTTCTCCCCCGGAATCGGGATGAGCCATGCCGGATGATCGTTGCCGCGCACCTGTGGAGTCTCCGCGACTGCAAACAACATCTGCGATGAAATTCGCGTCAAGCCCTCCAGGCCCGAGTTGAAATCGAGAGTCTTTATGTCGTCCGGCGCGGGGATCGTTGTAGGCACGGCATCGAACGAACTCTCGATGTCGTAGCGCCAGATGCGCGCGTCGCGTTCGAAGCTGACGGCAACCGGCCCGTCAGGGCCTTTGTCCGACAATGCCGCCAGGCCTTCCGCATCGGCTTCGATTTTCGCTTTAAGCCGGCCGCCGTCTTCGCCTTGCATATCGGCGAGCTGGCCGCGGGTGATCCCGGCGAGATTTCCGTGTTTGTCGTAGGTGAGTGTCGCGCGCAGCCAGTGTCCTTCGTCGGATTGCGAGAGGAGGTGTGTGCCGTCGGTGCTGATCAGCAGTCCCGACCAGCCACCGAAGCGGGCATCGGACGAATTGATCTCCAGTCCGCCACGATAGATGAGCGCACCGACGCGTGACTCCTTCAAATCCGCGGAGGAAAGCGGGAGGGCCCTGTATGAAAGCGTCACCGAGTCCTGGGCCTGCGGAGGCCGAATCACGGCCATGCCGCCCAGTCCGATGCAAAACACGATGCCGAGCAGCCCGGTCAGGGCGTGGGTCGTGCATCCGCGCTTCAGGCCCATGCCGGGGCTCGCACGCGCTTGCGGGAGACGGCGGGGTGGCGGCGGGAATGTGTGAGATGGGCGGTCTCGTCCGAGAACAGCGATATCAGTTGCTCTGTCATGGCGCCGCCGAGTTGCTCTGCATCGATGATGGTGACGGCGCGGCGGTAATAGCGGGTCACATCGTGGCCGATGCCGATGGCAAC
>DATAVW010000138.1:0-6336 GCA_036267515.1 Rhizomicrobium sp. | reverse complement strand
ATAATACGGCTCATCGCCCACCAGAAGGATGGCGCGATGGCCAAACCGTCGCGCTTGCTCAATCCCGTGTTGCATGAGCGCGATGCCGATGCCGCGGCCGCGCTGATCGGACTGCACGGCGAGTGGCCCCAGCAACAGCGCAGGCTCACTTCCGACATAGATTGGCCAGAAGCGCACAGAGCCGCGCAAGGCGCCGTTCTCCGTGGCGACAAAGCTCAGATCGGAAACCGGATCGACACCTTCGCGCAAACGGTACGCGGATTTGGCGAAGCGGCCCGGCCCGAACACCCTTGCCACCAGCGCTTCAACAGCGCCGGCATCGTCTGGCAGTTCTGGCCTGATCTCCCACGTTTCGCTGCTGCCCACTTCTCACTCCAGCCAGGGTGCCGCGAACTAAGCGGCGCGGAAGACAGAAGGCAAGTTCACCAATACGGGCTCAATGCGGCGTCGCCCCGCAGCTCGGCGAAGCGGCGCAAGGTCGCCGGTGTCGCTGCATCCGGCGGCGCGTGCGGATTGGCCCACAAAATCTCCACGATCTCTGCGTTCGGTTGAAAGGCGATGTGTGCATCCGGCACGCGGTAAAGCGCGACCACATTGGTGACGCCAAGCACCCGGGTGTAGAGGCCGAACAGTACAGGCGCGGCCGAAGATTGCAGCCCCACTTCCTCCTGCAACTCGCGGATCACCGCGTTGGCCGGTGGCTCGCCGCGCTCCACCCCGCCACCGGGAAAATGCCAGCCGGGCGTATAGCGCTGCCGCACCAGCAGAACGTAGCCCGCTTCATCTTCCACAATGCCACAGACCCCAAACGCCACGGGCGTGCGGAGCGCCTTGTAGGCCAGCAGCCACGGAAGCAACCGGGATCGTCGCGCCGGCATGCGGTCAGGAACGGAATTAACGGCTGCGTATGCGGACGGGGCTCATGGCGATGCGCCGCTCATCCAGTGCAAGCAGCAAGCTTGCGAGCACGCCCGCCAGGATGCCGAGCGGCAGCGCCCAAACCACATCACGATCGCAACCCAGCCCCACGATGGCGGTGACGGTCAGGCCAGTCCATTGCGCCACGTTTTTCGGCATCCACAAGCGGTCCATCGGGCTGCGCTCCCACTGTTCACAACACGCAGCGTGGACCAAAGAACATGCTTAAGAAAGGGTTAATGCTTAATCTGACGTTCGTGCGACGTTCGCAGCGGCTGATTGTCGAGGTAAAACAATGCCATGCGTCTACTGTTGGCTGTGAAAGTGCCCGCCGCGATAAGTGACACTGCCGCTCTCATGTCACTTATCCACGCTATTTCGTTCTCTCGCCGATGCTCACTACTTGCGCAGAAGGTGCCGGCGCAATCAGCGCGTCGGCGAGATCGGCGCCGCGGGTCAGGTTGGCTTGCACAGCGTGGGCGTACACGTCGCTGGTAACGCTCGGGCGCGCATGGCCCGCGATCTTCGCGGCATCCACCACGGAGACCCCCGGCATTGTGCCATCGCCCGCCAGCATCGCTGTGAGCGCGCTATGGCGAAGGCTATGGGGCACCGTAGTCGGCGGCAGGCCGGCCGCGGTCACTGCGGCTTTGAATTTACGGCCCAGGCTCGCACGCGGACGAGGAACGCTCCGCGTCTCCTTCATCGCCAGATCGGCGTAGAAAATGCACATTTCAGGTTCCACCAGATCGCGCACTGGCGTGACACCTTCAGCGATCCCCGCCAACTGGCGCAAAGTCGCTTCAGTGCGATCGCGCCATGCCTGCAAGACGGCAAGCAGCGTGGCACCGATAGGAACTTCCCGCACCGAACTTTTGGTTTTTGTGCTTCCCAAACGTTCCTGTCCGCGAATGCCACCAACGACGCGCTTGGCAGAGCGCTCAACCCGGATTAGGCGACGGGCGAAGTCGATATCACCCAATCGCAATGCCGTAGCTTCGCCTGGACGGAGGGCAGTCGCCGCCATGATCTGCACCCATAAAAGCGTATCCGGATCGAAATTTTGCACCGCACTAGCAATTTGTCCTGATGAGAGCGCCGCCCGCTTGACGCGTTCGCGCGCCGCCTCGCCATGTCCGAGATTCAAGTCCGTGAGTGTGGGCGTTGGATTGGATGGAAGCAGCTTTCGCTTCACTGCTTTTGAGAGAGCCGAACCGACCGCGGCGCGGATCAGGGCAACCGTACTGACGGACAGCCCGCGCGGTCCTTTCGCATCTAGCCGGCCGCTCCTATGCACGTCACGGAGCCATGTATGCAGCGCTTCCGTGGTCACTGCAGACAGTTTTGAATTTTGCAGCTCTGGCGTCAGATGCTTGAACGCCGCCGCATAGGCTTGGCGCGTCGCGTCACCGTCCGCATCCTGCCGCGTGTAATCCCGCAGGAATATCTCGCACCATTCGCCCAACGTGGGCTGCGCAGATTGCGCCGCTGCCTCAGCTTCCTTGCACTGCACCTCGCCGCGATCAATTTCCGCAATAAACAGGGCGAGCCGTTTCTCAGCGGCCTTGTCGGTTTTCGCATCCTCGCGCTTTACCGTGCGAACGAAAGCGCGCTCGCCAATAACAACCTTTAGCTGGTAGCCCGTGGTGCCATCGCTGCGTATGCGCTTGCGGATCGAGCCAAGTCCTTTGGATCGACGGCTATTCATCTGTCTTCTCCCCTGTGGCGTCGAGCTGCCACAACTGTGCGGCGTGAACGATTTCCTTTTGGGCGGGCGTCAGTTCTGCGGGAGCGAGTTTGAGCGCTTCTCGGGCCGAACTGATAAAGTTTTGCGCAAAGACCTTTCCCAACAATCGGGTCGCCTCTGTCGGTGCTGCAGCACCCAGTTCACCGAAAAGAGAAGATAGGTTCTGCCGTATCATGTCGAGCGCTGTGCCCCGGTTTACCGGATCCATGCGCCCAACGTATCGCGCCAATTGATCTATCGCGCGTCTCGTAAACATCAGCAGCGCCATATACTCAGGATTCGCTTTTTCTTGCGCCAATTCGATTGCGTCATCGTGCAGACGTTCCACAATTTCGGCGGTGCGCGTGCGGCCATTCCGCTTTGCCGCCTCGTCCAAAAACATCAGCGTGAAAGGCGATAGGCGGATGTGGATTACCGGCTCACGGGCCGATGTATCCCCATCCACATCTTTGTCTCCAGGGGCTCTTGTCTTTTTCTTCGTAGCCATTCAGTATCCATTCAGTAGCCACGTCAACAGCCATGTCATAGCATGACCTTCACTGCGCTGCAAGCGAAGAAATACCGACGTAAATCAAATGCTTGAGGAATGTTCGTTTTCGTCCCGGCCCTTGGTGACGTATGTCGATGTGGCGGCCGAGATTCTCACCAACGGTGATTTGAGGAGCGCCTATCGTCTGGTGAAAACCGGCGATTTGAGAACGATTCCGGGTCCCGGCCGCAAACGCGTGTTGGTGGCATCCATCGAAACATTGGTAGCGCAGCGGTTGACGGCCGCTGATTTCGAAGCGGCAGAAGCACGGGCCGCACCCAAGCGTGATAAGCGCAAGGCGTACCTCAAGAACTATCATTCGCAAAAGCCCGCGCCACAGAAGCAGAAGACTCGTGCGGCATGAGCGAGCGCGAGCGTCTTCCGAACCGTCGCAACTCAGTCGCCTTCGAATACGACCTGGAGGGCGTCCGCTACCGGGCGCAAGTCTCGCACTTTGCGGATGGGCGGCCTGCTGAGATTTTCCTCAATGGACCGAAGATCGGCTCCGCTGCACAAGTGGCCGCGCATGACGCGGCCGTTGCTGCTTCATTGGCGCTTCAATTAGGCTGTCCGGCTACGGTGCTGTCTCACGCACTGCTGAGGCTTGCGAACAGTAACGGCGCGGGGCCCGTCGGCAAGGCGCTTGATCTGCTGGGGGTTCCGGCATGAGCAATCCCGATTCCACGCCAGACATTCTAGTCGGCAGCATTCCGAAAAACCGCACCTGCTGCGTTCGCGTATCGCTGCGCCACTACAAGGGCGCTCCACTTGTCGATAAGGGACCCTGACGCTGACGCTGACGGTGGTAGTCGCCATCAGTCGGCTAATGCTGTTGCGCGATGGGTGACACCTTCATCCCAAGCACTGAGCGGAAACGGGATGACGAGAGGAGGTCCTCATCGTCTCTACCGGACTAACCTCATTCTCCGCATCGATGCTCGTTCGCCATTTTCCGCACGATCTCGCCGCCTGGTGACGTTTCGGAGCTGTGACGCCAGGAATCGCACTCACTCATTCGTGCCAATCCCGCCTTTGCTGGGTGTTGCGCTGCAATCCCATGTCATCGGCACTGCACTCGTGAGCATCGCGCCTGCCGACGTTCAGAGCACGGTCGCAATCGAGGCGAACAGCGGCATTCATGGCCTCATAAGTGACAGGGTAAGTGACAAGCGCCATGCCGACGCTCACAAAACCCAAGCATTCCGCGGAAAGCAGACAGCTATCAGCTTAATGCGCAGTTGGGATTGCGCTCTGCGCGCAGCAATTTCGCCGCCAAAGCTGACTCAACAAGACCCCCCCATACCGGGGTACCCCAGAGATCGAAGCCTCGTTTCCATGAAGCACGTCGTCGGGCTTTTTCGCGCCGGTTCGCAGATTTCGACCCATCCGTACAAGGAGCAAAAGTGAATGAGTGATCCTCGACATTTGATGATGACGCTGAAGGAGAGGCTACGACCGCCATCGGGCGTGGTTTTGGCTGCGCCCGCGGTTTTTGGATTGGACGCGGTGATTGACGCACTGGCGGGGAAGCGGAGCGCGGCGGAAGCGGCTCTGGCGGAGGCCGAGGCGGCGTACCGAAAGGCGGCGTTGGATGAGCAGCGGAATGTGCCCGGGGCTGCCGCGCGCAAATCTGAGGCCGCAGGGGCCCTACGGAGCGCACAGGAGCACGTGAACGACATTCTGGGGGCTCAGGTAGAGGCGGACGCGGAGCGGCGTGAGAACGCTCTCCGTGAGCGTGTGGCGAAGGAAGAGGCGGAGGACGCCGAGGTGCTTGCCGCGGGCATGGAATACTGCTCGGCCGTCGCGGCATGGTCGGAACTGGCGACCAGCTTTGCGAGGGCGTGGGAGCGTATCTTCGACGCCGAAGAGCGCTTTCACAAACAGCTGGGGAGCAATCGCCGGACCCCCGGCACGTACATCGCAATCAATCAGGACATCGGGCATCTGCTGTTGCTCGAGATCGCGCGTGTGGCGCGGGTAAGGGATAATCTCGGCACGCCCCATCTGCCGGGCAGCATGCCTGCGCCTCAGAGCGCACGCTCGCTCAGGCCCCTGAACGAGAACGTCAAATCCATTCAGAAATGCCTCGAGAAAGAGTTGGCCGCCGCCGCTGCAGCGCGGGCGAAACGTGGCCGCAAATGAGCCCTGCATCAAACATCCGGAGCAAGCCCAATGACTGACAATGTGAATCCTGTTGCTGATCTGCCCGGCGGCATTCCGGATGCGGATGCGCGCGAATACGGCGCCGCACTGGTGCGTAACGGAATGAATGTCGATGACATCAACCGTTCCCTTGCTTCACGCGGCGTGGCGCCGCTTGTCCGCGACAGCCTCGAAATGGCGGAGTTCAGTCGCGACCGGCTGTTCAAGGACGCCCAATTCATGGAGCGCTTCGCGAATGGTGATCCCGAAGCCGTCAACCAGCTTCATCTGCTGGACGTGCGTATTGCCCAAGGCGGCGGCAAGCTGACGGACCACGACCCATCTCCGGAAGATTACGATCTGCGAGTGGCCTTTGTGGTGCCGAATGCCGATCCTGACGGTATCCGGGATTACTGTGAGGGATTCTCAAAGCTCGCCGCGGCCCTGAAACTCCCGCCGGAAATCGCGCAATCGCTGGCCGCCATGCAGTTGGACGGGTGGATCAGCAGGGAAAACATGACCGCGGGGCAGCGCGACGATTTTGCCAGCGCGCAGACGGCAATGCTTCACAACTTGCTCGGCGCAGATGCGGAGGCGCAGATCAAGGAAGCCTCCCGCTTCCTGACGGAAGTAACCGGTACCCGGTTCGATATTGCGGAGAGCGTGGAACTCAACGGCGCGGACATCGCACTGACGCTGATGCACCAGGCGCAACATCTCAAAGCCGCGCGCTCCGGTCGCGGTTCATAAGGAAATCTCGCAAATGAAGCCCACCGCTCTCATTCGGGATCCGCCATTGGAAGAATGCGGTCCAGCAATGCTCGAACTTACGGCGCAGCAGCGGCGGTTCGTTCTCGCCTATTCTCCGGCTTCGCGTCCGCCGATGCAGACCGTGAAGAGGCTGCCTATTACAAGAAAGCTGCTGGGTGGGAAAAATACTCGACCGACATCAAAGAGATGTCGTTCAACCGCCAGCTCTATCAGACTCTCGGCACGGGCC
>DATAVW010000137.1:0-16485 GCA_036267515.1 Rhizomicrobium sp. | reverse complement strand
AGACATTAACAGAGGCATCGAGATGGGTTCGAACAAGCCGCACATCGCATATTACGACCGCGCCATTGCGGATGAGGCACTGGGAAATGTTCGCGCTGCCTATCAGGACTACAGAAAAGCGGTGGAGATCGAACCGAATTTCGCGCTGGCAAGCGAGCAACTGTCGCGCTTCAAGGTGGTTCGGAAATAATTGCGCAAAGGCATTCAGCAGCCTCCCGGGTGCTGGTTCCCGTTGCATGACAGGAATTTCGTTCGCGAGGTGCGCGTTCGGCGCACGCTCGCGACAGACTGATACAATTTCCACTCTGCCCTGATCTTTCCGTTTTGTCGGCCGCCGATCATTCTGCTGCTGGAGCGGACGCGCGTCATGTCGGCGTTTTGCCCTGCTGCATTTGACAATGAGCATGATGACGCTGGTCTTCCTCCTCACCGTCTCAACGAACGATATCGTGACCGTGCCCGCATCGGCGCTCCACAAGGGGCGCGGTCGCGCGGGCGGCCGAACCGGATCCTGCACCCCGAAACAGGAACAAGGATCGGCCGCCCATTCTCCCCCGGTGCAGTTCGCAGGTTGAGCGGCGCGGCTACTATTCCCCTCCCCACAGGTGGCATAGGGGACATGAAAATCATGCTGCCCAGCACAACAGCGTGGTATCCGCCAAGGCCGGGTTCGCAGGACGACAAGCATCAAAATCCGCAGGGTTCTCGGCAATTTCGCCTCGAAGTCGTCGCGGCGTCGGGATGGGTACACGCGCCGCACCGCTATGCCCTGGGATGCCGCACGGGCTGCATCTTCCGAACTCCGGTAGCCCATGCCCTTGCGCCGGTGGCAATTGCCTCTACATGTGCTGTGGCGACGGGGCTTGTGTTCGGTTTTCCACCGATTATGAAGACTGCCCGACTTGATCCGGCCGTCGCGCTGGCCAGTGACTAGTTAACGCGAGTCCTTCATGAACTTTCTGCTCCGTTCTGCCTCGGTCGCCGCGCTTGCCCTTGCGGCAGCGGGTTGCCAGACCCCTGTTCCGCAGGTGCTTGGGCCCCAGCACGTGCCCTCAAACTTCACCGCGCCAACGGCACGGAACGCGCCAGTCTGGCCGTCCGCCAATTGGTGGGCCGGATTCGGCAGCCCGGAGATGACGGGGCTGATCACCACCGCGCAGACGAACAATCTGGACCTGGCCGCCGCGGCAGCCCGCGTGCTCCAGGCTCAGGCGCAAACGGAGATTTCAGGTTCGGCCCTCTTCCCTAGTCTTGCCTTGGACGGCAGCGCGCAACGTGCACGCGATGGAGTTGGGCAGCCCCTCTTTAGCAAGACAAATCCGAACGAAGTCACTGGTTTTCGGTCTGCGACGCGCAACAGTTTCGGCCTCACGCTCGACGCTTCATACGAGCTGGATTTTTGGGGAAAGAACAGCGCCGCCTTGCGTTCCGCCAACCAGTTGCTGCTGGCCTCCAATTACGCACAGGAGGTCGTGGCACTCACCGTCACGACCGACGCCGCAAACACCTATCTCGACGTGCTTGCGCTGCGCGAGCGGCTCGACATCGCGCGGCAGAATGTGGACGCCGCCAAGCGCATTCTTGCCATCGTCCAGGCCAAGGTGACGAACGGCGTTTCCTCCCGGCTCGATCTCGCCCAGCAGGAAACGCAGCTCGCCGCCGTTGAAGCGACGATTCCGGCTCTGGAGGAGCAGGAACGCGAAGCGCGCTACGCACTGGGTATTCTCCTTGGCCGCTTGCCGGAGGGGTTTGATATCGCCGGCAAAAATCTCGACGGCATTGTCACGCCCGAAGTGGCGCCCGGGCTCACCTCCGAATTCTTGCGGCGTCGCCCCGACGTTGCCGAAGCTGAAGCCAATCTCGCAAGCGCCCATGCCAATGTGGATGCCGCGCGCGCCGCGTTCTTCCCGCAGATCAGCCTGACCGGATCGGGCGGGTTCACCAGCACCGCGCTGAATACCCTTTTCACCGGCTCGGGCTTCGGCTGGAGCTTTGGCGCCAGCCTGCTGCAAACGATCTTCGATGGCGGCTTGCTGGAGGGTCAGTTCGATCTCAGCAAGGCGCAGCAGCAGGAGCTTGTTTCCACCTACCAAAGCACCGTGCTGAATGCGTTCTCCGATGCGGAAACGACGCTCGGACAGGTTTCCAGCCTCGCCGACCAGGAGCGGCTGCGCACAGAACAGACCCGTGCCGCTGCCGAAGCGTTCCGCATTTCCGAATTGCAGTATCGCGAAGGCGTGACCGACCTGCTCAACGTGCTGACTGCCCAGCAGACTCTCTTCTCGGCGCAGGACACCTTGGTGCAAATCAAGCTGGCCCGCATTCAGGCCGATGTCGGGCTCTACAAGGCGCTGGGCGGCGGCTGGAGCGAAGTCGCCGATGCGGCAACGCAAGCGATCCCAACCCAAACGACGCCGGTGCAGCCCGGACCTCCGGCAAGCCCACCGCCGTCAACCAGCACGGCGCCCGTGCCCGCAACGCCCAAGCCGACAGCCATTCCCGGGTCGGAGCCGACGGCGCCGCCGCCGCCGCGCCGCTGATCGTCAATCGACATCCGAACGCGTTGCCACCAGTTCAGGTGAATTGGGGCCGCGGGGCGAGGACCAGGTGATCTTCGCCCCGCCAGTGTCGTAGCCGTCAGGTGTGGGCGGCTTGGGAGGAATCTGACGGCGCAGAATTATCCGGCGTCAGACCGCGATGCTTCAGCATCGGCCCGACATCCGGGTCCTTGCCGTAGAAGGCGCGGAACATGGTGTCGTAATCCTCTGTGTGCCCTTTCGATAAAATCATGTCGCGGAAGCGCTGGCCGTTCTTGCGCGTTAGCCCGCCATTGTTCTCGAACCAGGCATAGGCATCGTCATCCAGCATCACCGTCCACTGATAGGCATAGTAGCCGGCCGAGTAGCCGTTGGCCCAGATGTGCAGGAAGTAGCTGGAGCGGTAGCGCGTCGGCACATTGGGGAAATCGGTGTGCGTGTCTTTCAGCGCCTGCGTTTCGAACGCATCCACATCCTTCACCGTCTCGCTCGCGGGCAGCATGTGCCACTTCATGTCGAGCTCGGAGGCCGCGAGCAGCTCGCCCAATTCGTAGCCCTGATTCCAGGTCTGCGACTTCTTGATCTTGTCGACCAATGCCTGCGGGATCGGCTTGCCGGTTTTGTAGTTCACCGCGAAGTGCTTCAGCACATCGGGATAGAGCGCCCAATGCTCGTTGAATTGCGAGGGGAACTCCACCCAGTCGCGCGCCGTGCTGGTGCCCGAAATTGACGCATACTTCGTGTTGGCGAAGAAGCCGTGCAGCGCGTGTCCGAATTCGTGGAACATGGTGGTGACGTCGTCGAACGATAGCAGCGCGGGCTGGCCGGCTGCCGGCTTGGTGAAGTTGGCGACGTTGTAGATCACCGGCTTCGTGCCGAGCAGCTTCGACTCGTTGACGAAGTTGCTCATCCACGCGCCGCCCTGCTTGTTGTCGCGCTTAAAGTAATCGAAATACATGATGCCGAGTTGCTTGCCGTCCTGGTCGATCACGTCGAACACGCGCACGTCCGGCTGATACACCGGAATATCGTGACGTTCCTTGAAGGTCACGCCATAGAGCTTGTTGGCGGCGTAGAACACGCCGTCCTTCAGCACCTTGTTCAGCTCGAAATAGGGCTTCAGCTCGTTCTGATCGAGATCGTACTTCGCCTTGCGGACCTTCTCGGAATACATCTCCCAATCCCAGGGCTTCAATTCAAAGTGCTGACCATCCTTGTTGATGGCTTCCTGGATCTGCTTGCCTTCATCCATCGCCTTGGCGCCGGTGGGACCGGTCAGCGCGCCGATGAACTTCTGTACTGCCTCCGGCGTCTTCGCCATCTGGTCGTAGAGCACATAGGCCGCGTAGCTCGGGTAGCCGAGCAGCTTGGCTTTCTCGGCGCGTTCCTTCGCGAGCTTCAGGATGATGTCGCGCGTGTCGTTGGCATCGCTCTTTTCCGCGCGCGTCCAGGAGTTGTTGAAGAGCTTCTCGCGGATCGCGCGATTCTTCAGCGACACCAGCAGCGGCTGTTGCGTGGTGTTCTGCAGCGGGATCACCCACTTGCCGGTCAGCTTGCGCGCCTTGGCGGCATCGGCGGCGGCGGCGATTTCCTGATCGCTCAGGCCTGCCAGATCGGCCTTGTTGTCGATGATGAAGGCGCCGGCTTTCCCGGCCGCCAGTAGCTTCTGCTGGAAAGCGGTAGAGAGCGTCGCCTCCTCCTTGTTCAGCTCGCGCAGCTTCGTCTTGTCGGCTTCCGACAGATTGGCGCCGGCATGAATGAACTGGTTGTAGTAGATCTTCAGAAGCTGCTGCGATTCCGGATCGAGCTTCAGCTTGTCGCGCTGGTCGTAAACCGCCTTTACGCGGGCGAAGAGCTTCGGGTTGAGAAAGATGGCGTCCTGGTGCGCAGCCAGCTTCGGGGCCACCGCCGTCTGGACCTTGTCGAGTGTGTCGTTGGTGTTGGCGCCGACAATATTGAAGAAGGTGGTCGTCGCCCGGTTCAGCATCTGCCCCGACTTCTCCATCTCCACGATGGTGTTCTCAAAGGTTGGCGCCGCGGAATTGTTGGCAATCTTGTCGATCTCCGCCAGCTGCTGCTTCATGCCCTCCTCGATGGCGGGCTGGTAATCGCTGTCCTTGATCTTGTCGAACTGGGGCGCCTGGAAGGGCAGCGGGCTCGGCTGGGCGAAGGGATTGCTACCAACGCTGGATGATGCGGTTGGAGTCGGCGCGGCATTCACGGCTACACCAAGAGCGGCAACGGCAACAGCGCTGAGCAACACCGTGTGAATCGGATGCATGAATATCTCCTGTCGGAAATGCCGGCCCGGAATCGTGGGCTGCGGCCAGTGGCCGTTGCAGCATGGAACCGCTGCGGGTTCAAGCGGCAAGCCCTTTCACCGATTGGTGAGGAGAACACTATTCCTGAGCCATGCGCGGCGGGGAGGCGGGATACGCGGCCGGGGCATCAGATCTCGCGAGGCGTGGCCTTTCGGAGATAAAGGGCGGCCACACTCGAGAGGAGAACAGTCACCACCATCGGCACCAGTGCCAGCAGCCCCCGGCCATTCTGCCCGATCAGGGTGGCGACGTAATCCCGAGTAACGGACGGGCCGAAATTCAGCAGGAGGTCGACCACTGCGCGACCATAGCCCAACAGGTGGAACACACTGCTGGCGAGCAGCACCGACAGCAGAGCGGCGGAGACGCATGCCGCGATCAGAAATCCCCTGGCGGCCGCACCCCGCGTGTTGGCGCGCGCGGCCAGCGCGATCAGCAGTATTGCAACGGGAACAATCGCCCAGTCGAAGCAGACAGGCAGCCAGGCCAGTATGGTGAAAAGGAAATCGAGCATACCGCCCCTGAAGGCTTTCGTTCCCCGCACGTAATTGCTCGAAGGCGGGGCGACAATCTATATCCTTGCCAGTTACATTCCGCAGGCGTCGTGGATCTTGTCCAGTGCGTCACCCATACCGGACAGACCGTAGATGTCCCGCGTTTCGGTGCCCCGCTTCGATGTGCCGGTAACGATGGCCGTCAGGCCTCCGCGCATGGCGGCGAGCAGGTGCTTTTCGTCAGCCGGATTGAGCACCCATGCACCACCGGAGCGGCCCTGATTCTTGGTGAAGAAGTCGAACTTCTCCTTGCCGACCTGCACCGTTACCGTACTGCCTTCCCGGTACTGGTAACCGGGAACAACTTCAGCCTCTCCTTTCGCGCGGCGGCCCGGCCAGTCGTTGATGAGGAAGTATGTCGGATCGCGTTTAGCGCTTGCCGGCTCTTTCACCTTCGGTTCCGACAGCGTGTAGCAGACCTTGGCATCGCCGCTACCACGCGAATAGGCAGACCAGTCCTTGAAGGCACCAAGGAAGGTGGGGCCACCATCCTGCGCGCCCGGCGAAGGCCTGGACGGAGAGGCTTTGTGCGTACGCGCGCCAACTGGCGAAGCCGCGGCTACGCCAATCATCGCCAGTGCCATGCACGCGACCGCTCTCATCCGCCAGCTCCGCGACTCGGGTTGGTTCACGCACATCGTACAACACCCGGCGACGAAAGGTTAACGCAGCCACCAGCGCCGGTCTTCAATCTGCAACCGAGCCGCCGCAGCGCGTTAATTTGCGATGGGCGCCAATTTGATAAACATATCCTTCGCCGCTTTATGGTCATGGTTGTACGGACAGTCGCACTTGTCTCGATGTGCGGCGACGCCAACGATTTTTGAAATCTGCCTATTCCCGCAGACCGTACCCTACGGAAAACAATTTCCACACCACCACCGCAAGAATCACGGCCAAGGTCACGGTGAACCCGGCACCAAGCAGTTCCGGCGCTTCGCTAAAGCCGATCATGGAATGACGGATACCGTTGATGAAGTAGAAGAAGGGATTGGCCCAGGCGATCCAGCGCATCCACTCGGGCAGCATATGCACCGTGTTGAAGACGCCGCCGACGAACGAAAGTGGCGTGATGAAAAAGATGTTGAGCATGGTGAGCTGCTCGAAATTGTTCGCCCACAAGCCAATAATAATGCCGAGCAGGCCGAAAATGATCGCCACCGACACGATCCAGAACAGAAACTCCAGAATGCCTGAAATCGACGTGGCGCCGAACGCCGCCCCAATCAGCAAAATGCCGATGGCAGTGATAACAGAGCGTACAACTGTCATGGCAAGCAGGCCGACGATCATCTCCACATAGGAGAACGGCGCCACCAGCGCTTCCTCGATATAGCGCAGGAAGCGCTGGAAATAGATTTGCGAGGAAGACTGCAGGAACGCCGCATTGATGATGTTGATCATCAGGATGCCCGGCAACACGAACTCGATGTAGCGGTGGCCGCCGATGGTGGCGATGCGCCCGCCCACGATATAGCCGAACACGAAAATGAACATCAGCGCCGAAATCCATGGCGCGATGAAAGCCTGCGTTGGGACTCGCATGAGCCGCGACAGTTCGCGCCGGATCAAGGTCCACAGGCCGATCCAGTTGATCGCCATAGGCGGCATCGGCGTCAGTTCTGCGGTGTTGTCGATCGCGCTCATGCGGCACCTGCAATGTGATCCGGCTCGCCGCCGGTGGCCGCCAGATATGCCTCTTCGAGATCACCCGTGGCGAGGAAATCCGCCTTTGGCCCTTCCCGCACGATCTTACCATCATTGATGATCGCGATGGTGCGGCACAGCCGCTCGATTTCCTCAAGATAATGCGAAGTCAGGAGGATCGTCTTGCCGTCGCGGTTCAACTCCTGGAGATAACGCCACAGATCGCGCCGCAGCTCCACATCCACACCCGCTGTCGGCTCATCAAGGATCAGTAGCTTGGGATCGTGGATCAGCGCACGCGCGAGGATCACGCGCCGCTTCAGGCCGCCGGAGAGATCGCGGAACTGTTTCTTGGCATGCGGCCCCAGTTCGAAGCGGTCGATCAGCATCTCGGTGCGTGCCTTGCGTTCGGCGGCGCGCATGCCGAAATAGCCGCCCATCCAATCGATGATCTGCGTCACTTTGGCGAAGGTATCGACATTGAATTCCTGCGGCGAAAGCCCGATCAGCCGCCGCGCCTCGCGGTAATCTTTCACGGCGTCCACGCCGAAAATCTCGATTTTGCCGGAGGTGGGCTTGGCGATGCCCGTCATGCAGTGAATGGTCGTGGACTTGCCGGCGCCATTCGGCCCCAGGAAGCCGAAAAAATCGCCGGGCGCGATGGTCATGGAGAGATCTTCCACCGCGACGGTGCCGCGGCGATAGACTTTGGTGAGGTGCGAGATGCAGACGGCGGGAATTGTCATGGGGGCGCGACTATAACGGTGGAGAGATAAAACAGAAGTCGGATTCCGCAAGGCCGCTGCTATAACAATCGCATGGCAAACCCGATTCTCGTGGAAGTTACCCGCGGACCGTTGGTGGAAAGCATCCATCGCGGTTCCGTGGCGATTGCGGGGGCCGATGGCTCTCTCCTGCTCTCGCTCGGTGATATGGACACGCCGTTCTACCCCCGCTCTTCATTAAAACCAATTCAGGCATTGCCGCTGCTGGAATCCGGCGCGGCCGAGGCATTTGAGCTTGGCGATGACGAAATCGCCCTCGCCTGTGCTTCCCATTCCGGCGAGCCGATGCACACGTCGCGGGTCGCCGCCTGGCTGAAGAAGATTGGCTGCATGGAAAGCGATCTCGCCTGCGGCCCACATTCAGTACGCTATGAGCCGGTGTGGACCGAGATGGTTCGCAAAGGCGAGCGGCCGACGCGCATTCACAACAATTGCTCCGGCAAGCATACTGGGTTTCTCTCGGTCGCGCGCCATTGGGGGATAGCCACCGACGGCTACGAGCAGCACGATCATCCGGTGCAGCGCGCCGTGGCGAAGGCGCTGGCCGAACTGACCGGAATTGACACCGACTTGCCTTGGGGGGTGGACGGATGCGCGGCGCCCAATTTCGCGCTGCCCCTTCCGGCCTTCGCGACGGCATTGGCGAAACTTGCCGATCCGTCCGGCCTGCCCGCGCTGCGCGCGCAAGCCGTTCGCCGGATTGTGCGAGCGATGATTGCCTATCCGGAGCTTGTGGCCGGCACTGGCCGCAGCGACACCGTTCTGATGCGGGCCAGCCGCGGACGGGTGGCGACCAAGGCAGGGGCGGAAGCGTACTACGCCGCGATCGTTCCCGAAGCGGGTTTGGGCATTGCACTCAAGATCGACGATGGCGCGGGCCGTGCAGCAGAAACAACCATCGCCGGAATTCTCGACAAACTGGCGTTGTTGGGTGACGACCGTGACGCGCATGAACTCGTTCGCGCGCCGGTGCTAAACACTCGCGGCGCGGTGGTGGGCGAGCGTCGGCCTGCACCGGCGCTGAACAACGCCGAGCTTGAGGCACTTCCAATTTAAGGTCTGCTTTGCTGCTTCGCGGCTGCCGCGGCCTCGTCCGCCTTCTGCATGGCGGGCGTGTAAGCAACGATGGATTGGATGGGGCAGCGCTGGGAGCCGGACCCCATATTGTTCACGACCACATCGTCACCCGCCGACATGCAGGTGAGCCGCATGGCACCTCGTGAGCGGAATCCGACACGTTCCTTAAACGTGACGTTCGGGCAGTAGCCCATCAGCGAAAGCTTGAACTTCCGGTGCAGATTGTCTTCCACGATGAGCGTGCGATTGTCCGGCGCATTCCAACTGTAGATTTCGCCGAAGCGCAGGCAGGTGTTCGGCGCAGCGGTTTGTGGCGTTTGCGCAATGCCCGGCAGAGCGGCTGCAGTGGCAACGATCGCCGCCAAAACAAGAATCGCTTTCATGGCAACTTCCCTTCCAAACCAGCGCCCACCGCAGATGCCCAATATGTGCCTCTCTGCAGCGCCGTTCAACAGAGCGCCGCCTGGCGCGGCGGTTGCGCTTGCCTAACGGGCAAAGCCGGAGAACTCCGACCACAGCAATAAGGCCACCGCTATCGCCATCAGCAGCGCGGCGAGCCACCCGAGCACCTTCAACCAACCCGGCAGCACCAGCTTCTCATCCTTGCGCGAAACCGCAAGCATCATGGCGAACATGATCGGCACCGCGATCACGCCGTTGATCACCGCGGTCCAGAACAGCATGGAAATCGGATCGACCTTCGAGAGCGTAAGCACGGCGCCCGCGAGAGTCGCGGCGCTGACGATGGCGTAAAAGCCGATGGCGCGGCTCGCCGGCAACTCAAGGCTTCCCTTCAGCCGAAACGCTTCCGCCACGCCATAAGCGGCCGAGCCGGCCAGCACCGGCACTGCCAGCAATCCGGTGCCGATGATCCCGGCCGAGAACAGCGCAAAGGCAAAGGTGCCGGCAATCGGCTTCAATGCTTCTGCCGCCTGCGATGCAGTGTCGATCTTCGTTAAACCATGCGCGTGCAAGGTGGCGGCCGTGGTCACGATGATGAAGAAAGCGACGGCGTTCGACATCGTCATGCCGGTCCAGGTGTCAATGGCGATGTGGCGGAACGCCGGCGGGCTAAGCGCGGCACGGGTTCTGTGGCGATAGCTGAGCCGCGACTCTTCTGCTTCCTGCGCCGCCTGCCAGAAGAACAGGTAAGGGCTGATAGTGGTGCCGAACACCGCCACGATGGTGAGCAGGGCATCGCGGCTAAGGGAAAAATCCGGAAGCAATGTTGCCCAAACCACAGTGTTCCACGGCACCTTCACGCTGAACGCTGTCGCAACGTACACGAAGAGAACGAATGTCAGATACTTCAGATAACCGGCATAGCGGTGATACGGAATGACAATCTCTGCCACCAGACACAGCACGCCGAAGCCAATCGCGTAGCCTACAGCCGGACCGCCGACCACCAGCCGCAACGCGTCGCCCATCGCCGCCAGATCGGCCGTGATGTTGATGGTATTGGCAACGACCAGCAGCGCTATGAGCCCGAGCAACACCGGCCGCGGCAGACGCTTGCCGATGCTGCTGGATAAACCCTCGCCTGTACCCCAGCCGATGCAGGCGCTGATGATCTGGATCGCCGCCATGAACGGCAAGGTGAGAAACATCGTCCAGGTGAGCGCGTAGCCGAACTGCGCGCCCGCCTGGCTATAGGTGGCGATGCCGCTCGGGTCATCGTCAGCCGCGCCCGTGATCAGGCCGGGACCGAGCACGCGCCAGATATTTCGAATGCTGCCCCTCATCCGCGCCGAATCGCTTGCTCGACCTTCAATCAGTACCTAGCTTGCGTGTTGGCCGAAAGGGGTGCGGGCGATGTCTATATTGGGTTGGATTGTTCTGGGGTTGATCAGTGGGTTCATTGCGAGCAAGGCGGTAAAGGGAAGCGGTTCGGGCTGCCTGACCGATATCGTCCTTGGCTTGATCGGCGCTGTGGTCGGCGGCTGGCTGTTCTCTTATTTCGGCCACACCGATCCGATGCACTTCAACCTGACATCCATGGTGATTGCCATCATCGGCGCAGTGGTCGTGCTGCTTGTCTGGCATGCCATCACCGGCCGCGGCATCCGGCGGTAATTCCTACTCCGCTGCCTGATTTATCTTCCGTGTACGGATGAGTTGCAGAACCTGTGCTGCGGCTTCGGGAATGTTGGTGCCAGGGCCGAAGATGGCGGCGACGCCGGCGTTCTGCAGGAAGGCATAATCCTGCTGCGGAATGACTCCGCCGACGATCACCAGCACATTATCGGCATCCTGCGCTTTCAGCGCCGCAAGCAATTCCGGCACCAACGTTTTGTGCCCGGCGGCCTGGCTGGAGATGCCAATGACATGCACATCGGATTCGATGGCATCCTTCGCCACTTCCTCCGGTGTCTGGAACAGCGGCCCGATATCCACATCGAAACCGAGATCGGCGAAGGCGGTCGCGATCACCTTGGCGCCGCGGTCATGGCCGTCCTGCCCCATCTTGGCGACAAGGATGCGCGGCCGCCGGCCCTCCTCGCGCGCGAATGCCTCCACCTCGCCTAGCAGCGCACTGTATTCGTTATCGCCTTCGTAAGCGGCGCCATACACACCGGAAATGGCGCGAATGTCCGCGCGGTGACGGCCAAAAACCTTTTCCATCGCGTCGGAAATCTCCCCAACTGTTGCGCGAGCCCGCGCGGCCTCCACTGCAAGCTCCAGCAAATTGGCGTTGCCCCGCGCGCCCTCGGCGAGGGCATCCAGCGCATCCTTAACTTGCGCCGCATCGCGCCTGGCCTTCACCTCGTTCAGCCGCGCGATCTGCTGGTCGCGAACGGCGGCGTTATCGATGTCGCGGATGGGCAGGTGATCTTCGTGTTCCGGCTCGAAGCGGTTGACGCCGACAATGACATCTTCGCCCTTGTCGATCCGCGCCTGCCGCCGCGCCGCAGCTTCCTCGATGCGCAACTTCGGAATTCCGGCTTGCACGGCCTTCGTCATGCCGCCCATCGTTTCCACGTCGTCAATAATGGCCTGCGCGTGCGTGGTGAGCGCGTGCGTCAGCGCTTCGACGTAGTACGACCCGCCCAGCGGATCGGCCACGCGAGTCACCTGCGTCTCGTGCTGCAGGATGAGTTGGGTATTGCGCGCGATACGAGCCGAGAACTCCGTCGGCAGCGCAATCGCCTCGTCGAAAGAGTTGGTGTGCAGCGACTGTGTGCCGCCCAGCACTGCTGCCAGCGCCTCATACGCCGTACGCACGATGTTGTTGTACGGATCTTGTTCGGTGAGCGACACACCGGAGGTCTGGCAGTGCGTGCGCAGCATCAGGCTTTCTGGATTCTTTGCGCCGAAGCCCTGCATGATGCGTGACCACAACAGGCGGGCCGCGCGCAACTTGGCGACCTCGAAAAAGAAATTCATCCCGATGCCAAAGAAGAAGGAGAGCCGCGGGGCGAATTTGTCGGCATCAAGGCCGCGGGCGAGTGCCGCGCGCACATATTCTATGCCGTCTGCCAGCGTGTAGGCGAGTTCCTGCACCGCCGTCGCGCCCGCTTCATGCATGTGGTAGCCGGAAATCGAGATCGAATTGAACTTCGGCATGCGCCTCGCGGTGAATTCGATGATGTCGGCGACGATCCGCATGGAAGGCTCGGGCGGATAGATGTAGGTGTTCCGCACCATGAATTCTTTCAGGATGTCGTTCTGAATGGTGCCGGAAAGCTTTTCGGGCGCGATACCCTGCTCTTCCGCCGCAACAATGAAGTTTGCCATCGCCGGAATGACGGCGCCATTCATCGTCATCGACACGCTCATCTTGTCGAGCGGGATGCCGGCAAACAGGATTTTCATATCCTCGACGGAATCAATGGCAACGCCGGCCTTGCCGACATCGCCGGTCACGCGGGGATGATCGCTGTCGTACCCGCGGTGCGTCGGCAGATCGAAGGCGATGGAGAGGCCCATCTGCCCGGCTGCCAAATTCTTCCGGTAGAAGGCGTTCGATTCTTCCGCCGTCGAGAAGCCCGCGTATTGACGGATGGTCCATGGCCGGCCGGCATACATGGTGGCGCGCACACCGCGCGTGAACGGCGTCAATCCCGGCAGCGTGTCGGTTTCGATGTTTTCCAGATCGGCCGCCGTGTAGAGCGGCTTCACATCGAAGCCGTCCGGCGCGCGCCAGACAAGCGACCCAAGCGGCCGGTCGCGTAGCTCCTTGCGCGCCAGCGCTTCCCAATCCTCCCGTTTGTTCCTCATGGGCTCTCCTGAAGTGGATTATCGCGAAAGGCTTCTCTGCGATCAAACTGCAGCGCCGCTGTGGCTTGGAGAAGTGCGAAGCGGGCGGAGCGGATCGTTTCGCGGACCAGTTTTCGCTGCGCCAGCGCGGTGGTGCGATAGCGACCGTGTTTCAGCCGGTTGGTGTTACCCGTCGGCGCGCCACGCTTGTATGGCATTGCCTCTCCTCATTCGCAATTTTCTTGCGGAATTGAACCTCACTTTTCGCGATTTTTTTTTGCTGCTGTGCGAGCTTCCAGCCTGCCGATCGTGCTCGCCAATTGCGCGCTGGTTTTCATGAGACTCAGCATGCGCCTTAAGGGCCATTCCGAAAGCAGTTCTTGGGGCGACCGTCCTTCCAGGCATGTGGCGAGCGCAGCATCGCAGCTGATCAATTGGCGCTCCAGCGCGGCTGCAATCCGCTGGCTGCGATCTTCTGTATCCATAACCTCTCCTATGTTCTTTTTCTGTACCTAAAGGCATTCAGGAGAACAGTCAACGCCGAATACGTATCTTTTCCGCTTACATGCCTTTTAACCTCATATCTTCGATGTCAGGTGATAGAACCCAATATCTGCCGCGCCCCCCTAGATGTTGCAGTCCCGGGGATCGATAGACTGAATATTGCGCGTGAACGAACGCAGAGAATGAGCCAGTTAGTGATTCGGCCATGATCCGTGCTGGATCAGTTCGGTTTTTAATGAGTTATCCACAGGTGCCGAAGATTCCGCCAATCAGGCCAAATCTTTAGTTGACGATGGCCGTTCGCCGCTTCAGGAAGAGGATGCTTATCCTTTCGAAGCGAGCCCAAAAATCCCATGCCCAGCGACGATTACAGTCGATCGCGCCTGCCGCTCTTGCCCGCTCGTAGCTGAGGCCTTCCGCTTCATCCCGGGCACGGCGACAAGCGGCCGAAGCCCCGAGGTGATGCATGCAGTTCCTGCCAACCATCTCGATCCGCGCGCGGGCGTTGCTGCCCAGCCGCTGGGATGTGCTGGCCGCGCTGCTGGTGCTGGGCTTCATCGTCATATTTGCCGATGCCAGCCAGTTGCTACGCCAGCCACTGGCAAGCCTCGCGCATGGACATATTTCGCTCTCGCCTTGGCACCTGCCGGATTATGCGTTGCGCACAGCGCTGCGCATGCTGATTGCGCTGGCGCTGTCGCTCCTCTTCACCTTCACCTATGCGACGCTCGCCGCGAAAAGCGCGCGCGCCGGCGCGCTGCTCATTCCCCTGCTCGATATTCTGCAGTCGGTGCCGATCCTCGGATTCATTTCCATTACCGTGGTGTTCTTTCTCTCCATCGCACCGGGGCAGATCCTTGGCGCGGAACTCGCGGCCGTGTTTGCCATCTTCACCAGCCAGGCGTGGAACATGGCGTTCAGCTTCTACCAGTCGCTGCGCACTGTGCCGGAAGAACTCGAAGAGGCAGGCAAACTGTTCGGGCTGAACGCATGGGCCCGCTTCTGGCGCATCGAAGTGCCCTTTGCGATGCCGCAACTCGTCTGGAACATGATGATGTCGATGTCCGGCGGCTGGTTCTTCGTTGTGGCCGCGGAAGCTATCAGCGTAGGCCACACCACCATCGCGCTGCCGGGCATCGGCTCTTATATCGCCGCCGCCATTGCCGAGCGGAACCTCACCGCCATCTGGTGGGCCATCGGCACCATGCTGATCGTGATTCTGATTTACGACCAGCTGCTGTTCCGGCCGCTGGTGGCGTGGTCGGAGCGCTTCCGCTTTGACGATCAGCAGAGCGAGGAAGAGCGCGAATCCTGGGCCCTTACCATGTTCCGCCGCTCGCGGCTGATCGCGGCCATCGCGACTCCATTCGCGGCGCTGATGCATAGAACCTACCGGCTCGCACCACCGCGCAAACCGGATACGCACATCGTTCCCGCTGTTTCGCAGCGAACGGCGGACATCGCCTGGTATGCGCTGCTTGCTGTCTTTGGCGCCATTGCGCTTTGGCGGATCGCTGTATTTGCGGGACCCATCCAGCTGAGCGAGGTGTTTGCCGCCGCAGGCCTTGGCGCCCTCACCGCCGTGCGTGTGCTGGTGTTGATTGCGATTGCCAGCGCCATTTGGGTTCCTGTGGGAGTCTATGTTGGATTGCGTCCTCACCTTGCGCAGATCGTGCAGCCGGTGGCCCAATTTCTGGCGGCGTTTCCGGCCAACCTGCTCTTCCCGCTCGCCGTGTTCGTCATCGCGGTGTGGGATCTGAACCCCGATATCTGGCTGTCCCCGCTGATGGTACTGGGCACGCAATGGTACATTCTGTTCAATGTCATCGCCGGCGCCTCCACGCTGCCGCTCGAAATGCGCGACGTCAGCACCAATTTCGGGATTCGCGGCTGGCTTTGGTGGCGCAAGGTGGCGCTCCCTGCGGTATTTCCCTTCTACGTGACGGGCGCGATCACCGCTTCCGGCGGATCGTGGAACGCCTCCATCGTTGCGGAAGTGGTGAGTTGGGGTGACCGCACGTTCCGGGCGCACGGATTGGGTGCCTACATTGCGGACGCGACAGCCGCCGGCAATTTCCACCGCATCGTGGTGGGCATTGCGGTCATGGCCGCGTTTGTCACCCTCATCAACCGCCTGTTCTGGCGCCGGTTGTACGACTACGCCGAACGCCGTTATCGTCTGAACTGAAGGGGACGCCATGGACTCTTCCGCCCTGCTTGATGTTCGCGATGTGCGGCGCGCTTTTCCCCGGCCCGGCGGCGCGGAACTGCTTGTGCTGGATGACGTGCAGCTCAGCTTGCGTGAGGGTGAAATCGTAGGGCTGCTCGGCCGCTCTGGGTCCGGCAAGTCCACGTTGCTGCGCATCATCTCCGGTCTGTCGCAGCCAACGGCAGGCACCGTTACCTACCTCGGCCAGAGCGTGAATGGACCGGCGCGCGGCATCGCCATGGTATTCCAGAGCTTCGCATTGTTTCCGTGGCTGACGGTGCTGGAGAATGTGCAGCTGGGACTGGAAGCCATAGGCCTGCCGCCGGAAGAAATCCGCAAACGCGCGCTGGCTGCCATCGATCTCATCGGTCTCGACGGTTACGAGTCCGCTTATCCGCGCGAGCTGTCCGGCGGCATGCGTCAGCGCGTGGGTTTTGCGCGCGCGCTGGTGGTGCATCCAAACATTCTCCTGATGGACGAACCTTTTTCCGCCCTCGATGTTCTGACGGCAGAAAATCTGCGTACGGACTTTCTTGAGCTCTGGCAGGAAGGCCAGCTGCCGATCAAGGGCGTCATCCTCGTCACACACAACATCGAGGAAGCGGTGCTGATGTGCGACCGGGTCTTGTTGTTCTCCACCAATCCGGGCCG
>DATAVW010000136.1:0-21498 GCA_036267515.1 Rhizomicrobium sp. | reverse complement strand
GTGGGGCGCCCCAGCGCATTCCGCGGATCCTGGTTGGGCGCTTTCTTCAGTCCACGCGTGATCATGAGGCGGATGTGGACACCGCTCTCCATGTTGTTGGCAGTCACCGTTTCCCGAAGCGCCGCCCGTATGCCATCTCGGTCCAGACCAGTGTCGAGCTGGATGGCGCGGGCGCCTTCGAACAGCCGGTCCAGATGGGCATCCTCGAACAGGAACGCGCCATTGTGCAGGCGAATGCCTTCCCAGATGCCGTCACCCAGCACGAAGCCCGCATCGAAGATCGAAACTGTAGCTTCCGCCCGCGGCACCATTCGCCCATTGAGATAAGCGAGCACGCTTTCGTTGCGCGGATCGGAAGCGAAGTCCTGGCTGCCGGGCATCTGTTTTCCACTGTTGGGTGACCGAACATTAAAAGGCTGCCATTGCCGAAGAAAGTGGAACTGTTCGGAGATGCCCGGCTTATGATCCAGGCAAAGGGTTCCCTTGCCGCGCGTTCATCCAGTTTAGCACTGCCGGGCACAGCAAGTCGTGCACTGCGGCTATAGTGCCGGAAAAGCGGCAGCTACCTTGAGCGTCTTTAACCGGCGGCCACCTGCCGCGTTGCTCGATCTCACCGTGCCCCTATGTCAATAGACTCACGCTGCGGACGCGACGTTGGGTGAAGGTTGATAGGAGAGCTCTACCTCGCTGTGTGCATCGACCAGACGCTCCTTGGGCAGGTGCAAGCGGGCGATCGTCCCTCGGCCAACTTCGCTCTCGATGGTAAAGCGGCCGCCGTGCAGTTCCGCCAGAGATTTGACAATGGGAAGTCCAAGACCCACGCCCCCATGCACGCGTGCATAGCTGCTTTCCGCCTGTCCGAATGGCTCCATGATGAGCGGAAGCTTGTCGGCGGGAATGCCCTCGCCGTTATCCTCAACGACCAGGTCCATGCCATCTTCGACGCGCTCGATGCGAATATCGATCGCGCCGCCTTCACCGGTAAACTTCAGCGCGTTGGATACAAGGTTGATGACCGCCTGGCGCAGTCTCACTTCGTCACCGCGCACCAGAACATCGGCGCCTGACGCGCGTATCTCCTTTTCGGCGTGGGCTTCGCGGCCCCCGAGTATGGAGAGCGCGTGGTCCACCACATCGCTCAGCCGGACCAACCGGTCCTGAAGCTCCACTTTTCCCGATTCTATTCGCGCCATATCGAGAACGCTGTTGAGCACGGCAAGAAGGTGGCGGCCGCCTTCTGCAATGTCTCCGGCGTATTCCTGCGACTTCTCCGGTTTCATCCGGCCACCAACCAGCAGTTCGGAAAAGCCGATAATGGCATTCAGTGGCGTACGCAGCTCGTGACTCATGTTCGCGAGGAAATGGCTCTTCGCACGACTCGCCTGCTGGGCGGCTTGCATGGCGACCCGCAGCCGGGACTCGATTTCCGTGCGACGTTCGATTTCCTCATCCCGTTCCGACAGCGTGTCAGTGAGCGCGATGTTTTTCTGGGCAATGTCGTTCTGATGACGCTGGAGAAGCGTGTGCCGCCAGGCGATCCAGATGAGAAGGAGAAGCGCTGCCAGGATGACACCCGCGAACACCACCGACTGGACTTCGGCCTGTGATTTTCGCAGCCGAATGTCGCGCTCGAGTTCCGCCGCCCTCAGATGCGCGATTTCCAGATCCTGCCGCTGGAAATCGAACTGTGCCCCAAGCAGCGCGAGATTGGCTGAGGCAGCGAGCGATCGGCCCTGATCGTCCAGACGCTTAAATGCCTCAACATGCGCCATTGCGAGCGGCAGATTGCCCTCTGCGCGATAAACCTGATAGGCGACTTGGTGCATATCGCGGAACATTGGCGCAGTGGTCTTCAGGTCGAGACCGCGAAAGGCCTGCTGCAGATCCGCTGCGGCACCTTTCAGATTCGCGCGCCTGTATTCGATCTCCGCCTTCGCGCCCCAGACAAAGCGCAACTCTCCACCATCGTCCCCCTTGCGCAAAAGCAACAGAGAGCGCTCCGCAGCGCGGTCCGCTTCTGTTAACTTATCGATGTGGGCATAACTGACGGCAAGACTGTCGAGAATGCTCGCCTGGAGAATCGGACTCTTCAGCGACCTCGCGATGTTTAACGCCTGCTCGAAGCGCGGAACCGCCTCGCTGTAGCGGCCCATCTGCTCGTAGGCAAAGCCAAGATTATTGGCAGCGGCGAGCGCAATCGCCGGGTCGCCGGAATAAGTTTGCGCCGCTTCCCTGTAGTATTTGATCTCGCGATTGAAATCCCGCGCCTTTTCATAAAGATCGCCCAGGCCGAGCAATGCTAGCGATTGGCTTCGGGGTATTCCGAGTTTGGAGAACACCGCGTGTGCCCGCTGATAGTTCTTCAGGGCACTTGCAAAATCTCCACTCGACTCCGCAATGCGCGCACGAGAAAGCGCAAGATCGCCATCGAGTTTCGTAAGCTGGCCATCGTCGGCAAGCCGCGACGCAGCGGTTGCCGCGTTGCGCGCCTCTGCAATACGGTTCGTCCGCGTCAGTGCCTCGGCTTCGAGCCAGAGTGCGGTTGCGAGCGCCCGTCGATAGCCAGGTCCCCCCTTGTGCGACTCAGCGATGGCAGCCGCGCGACGTGCCTCCTGCACGCCTGTGTCGGGATGGGTCATCGTGATTGCTTGCGCGTGGGCAACCAGCCGGTCGAATTCCTCCCAGCCTTGCTGTCGAGCAACAGCAGCCACAACAGTTGCGGAGTGAAAGCCAGCAAAGACGATAAGAAGGAGCAATATCAGACGCGCTCGGAACGCGTTCGCTCGCCGCGCGACGGCGAAGGACCAGAGCCCGCCTTCTGAGTAGTGTTTTACGTGTTCCGACTTCAAAGCCGCTCTCGGCATTCTGTCCTCTCCGCCCATTGGACCAGCGGAGCGGTGGTTCCCGAATTCCGGCGATTATCGCGCAGCGAGCTTTATGTTCCGTAAAATTGACGGCTTTCGCGGGCCTTGGCGAGCAACATCGGACAGGTCTCAAGGCGGGCACGTTTGCTGCACAGTCCTTCAGCGCCCGTCCTCGGCAGGAAATCTCTGAAATTCTCCCAAGTTTCTCAGTGGCTTATTCAGTATGGTGTTTCCTTTGTCACTATTAACCTTAAAAGACGACAGGTGAGTTTAAGGAATTGACAAGCATTAATTTTTGGTTGATTTTGCGTGGAACTCTGGCCGGGAACTGGCTCGAGTGGGGGCGGTAGCTCTAGGGCGCGAAAGACGCCGCCTCTGCGATTTGCAGCAAGCATCTAAAGCGCACGGGGAACAGATATGATCGCCCAAAAGAATATGACGATTGCGGATTTGGACGTAGAGCTTTCAGCGATTGGCGGTTACGACTCCGTCAGCGGCATGCCGTGCGGCTGCCTACATGGGCCGATCCGTCCGATGCTGCGTCCGGAGAGTTCCGGTGACGTGACGAGCCTCGTGCCCGTCCTTGGCGAATAACGCCAGCCACTAATTTTCGATTGAGTTTTGCCGCACGCCGCGGAAGTGCGCTCCACGGTGTGCGGTGGCTCGTTTGCGAGCTTTCGAAAGCGGTAACCTCGTCGTGGAAAAGATCTGAACACTTTCCCCCCTTGTTCTAAGGACATGGCCGGCCGAAGCTATGGAGCGGGAATGCTCTTCCCACTCCACGTGAGGACTGCAGCAGCCGTGAGGGCATCCGATGTCCAGCGACACGGAAAAATTCTATAGGATTGTCGCCGAGCTGGACCGCCGGCTGATACTGGGTACCGGCGACGGGTTCTGGTCCGTTCGGCCCCTCTTCACCGAAATGGACCGCTCATTCCTGAACGGCTGGAGCACGTGCCGGCTGCGGGAATTGCTCGACGACAAGGAGGTTCTTGTCTTCCGTGATCGCAATGCGCTGACAATCAACATTACCAAAGGGTACGCGATTTCGCTGGCGCTGATCGATATGCCGTCCGGCGCGCTATTTCTCTATCCGCAGCACTACATGGCGCGGAACGTCGGGACAGTGCCACTCAAAGTCCGCCGCTACACACCGGACCGCCCAGTTCAAAACGATGTTTACGACCCAGCGGTGCGCCTCGAACTCCGGGACGAACGCATGCTTGACCCGGGCGAGTCGCTTGAGCGGAACGGCCACTCGGATGTCCTTGATTGGGAATCGGTAAGTGGGATGGGTTACCTGCTCCGGCTGCATTCCGAGTCGCTTGGCAATTACGAATGGAGTTTTGATCGCGAAACACTTGCCCCCAAGGGCGTCACGGTTCTCGACAGCTTCTCGAGCCAGATGACAACCATCATGCAGATGCTCACGACCTTGGGCGCGCCCGTGGACCCGGTTTTCGTCGAGATGGGCCTCACGTCCGAATATTTCCATGTGCGCTGGGAAACGCTGAAGATGATCGGTCAGATCGCACCGGAACGAACGCGCGAAACGGTTGAGCGTCTGAGCGCGGACCCGCACCCCGCCATCCGGCGCGCCGCGGAAAGAACGCTGCAAATGAATGCCGACGACGCAAGCGCAGGTAGCTGACAATGGCCATTTCGTACCAGGCGAAGGAAACCACCACGCCAATCGAAGTCGGGGAGCTGATCGACTCCGTGAGGAAAGCCTACAAAGGCAACGGCGTGGAGGCAATGCAGGCCGTCGCCGATAAGCTTCAGGCGCTGGCCACCAATCGCGAATATATTCGCGATGCCTTGATCGCAGAACTGAACCGCATTGCCCGCGAGCAAAACCTCGTGAGCTTCGCCCCGCAATCTTTCATTATTCACCGCGCTCCCCCGTTTTCTCTGCGCTTGAACCTGTGGCTGCCCCCCACTGGCAGTGCACGCAAAATCGAACAGGAAGCCCGGGTTTATTCTTACGATCAGGCCCACGATCACAATTTTAGCCTGCTGACCGTCGGCGCAGGCGGCCCCGGTTATAAGACTCGGGTTTTCGAATACGATTTCAAGTCGATCGACGGCTATGGCGGCGAGCGTGTTGAGATGCAGCATTTGGAAGACACGATGCTGCCGATGGGAAAGGCGATGATCTACCGGCCGCATCGCGACATTCATGTGCAGATTCCGCCGGACGCACCCTCGATGTCGCTAAACCTCCTGATTGAGGAAAAGGAGATCGTCGATACACCGCAATATTACTTCGATCTCTTGACGAGTTCGGTCGTCCCGATGAATGACAACGAAATCGGCCGCCGGGTAAGCTTCCTTGAGGCCGTCGGGCAATTTGCTGACGAGAATTGCGCCTCACTGCTTTTCGATGTCGCACGCCAGCACAAGAACCCGGAGATCCGGGCTGCCGCGATGCACGCGATCCGCACCGGCTTTCCGGAGCGCCAGCCTGAGATCGAAACTCTCGCCAAAGCGGATGGCCATCCCCTGGTGCTCCGCGAGTTGCGGGCTTCGGATCCCGAAGCGGCGCACGCCTAGGCCGCTGGACGCGCCCACGGCCTCAACATCCTTAATCCACTCGTCGGAACGAATTCGTTTCCGGAACGTAGTGATTCCGCCACGTGAGTGACGGAATCTGAATGTCCGACCGGACTTCCCGTGCGGCCGCCAGCTTGGCAGGCCGACCTTGGCACGCATTGCTGGTGCCGATCCCATTCACCTGTTTCATCCTGACGTTCTTCACGGATCTCATTTACGCCCAGACTGCCGACATGATGTGGGCCGACATGTCCGCCTGGCTTCTCACGGTCGGGCTGGTGATTTCCATTTTCGTCGTCATCACCGGGCTCATTGATTTCTTCTGGGAACGGCGCATCCGGCAACGCCGCTCGAGCTGGGTGCATGGAATCGGCAGCGCCATTGCACTGATCCTCTCCATCTTCAATGCCTTCATTCACAGCCGCGACGCGTACACCTCTGTCGTACCCACGGGACTGATCCTGTCTGCCATCGTCGCCATCATCATCATAGCCGTGAACTGGTACGGCTGCACCATGGTGTACCGCGAGGGCGTGGGTGTGGACGCGGAGGAGCGTCCATGAGGCGGCTCCGATGGGCTCTCCTTGCATCTGTAGCCGTTGCGCTCGTGCGTTGCGGACCAGAGCCCATGGATCCGCGGCGTCAGATCGGACCGCATCCCTATCTGCCGCCCTTGCATCAATACCTGCTCCCGCCCATGCGCCTCGCCGACAAGGGCAACTGGGGCAACGACAGGCCGACCGTTCCGCCGGGGCTGAAAATCGCCGCGCTCGGCAAAGGCTTCAAAAACCCGCGCTCCCTTTACGTCCTGCCCAACGGCGACATTCTGGTGGTGGAAACGCAGGGGCCAAATCCACCTCCCGTCAGACGGCCAAAAGAATTCGTCATGAACTGGATGGAGCACCAAACTCATTCCAGCACGCCCGGAGGCAATCGCCTCATCCTGCTGCGCGACACGAACGGCGACGGCTTGCCGGATCTACGAACCGTTTTCCTGAAGAACCTGCGTTCGCCCTTCGGCGTGGTGCTGGTGGGGAATGATCTCTATGTCGCGAACACCGATGCGGTGATGCGGTATCCGTATCGTACCGGAGAAATCGGAATCACCGATCCCGGTACGAAGGTCTGCGACCTGCCCGGCGGCCCGATCGATCACCACTGGACGAAGAGCCTGACCGCGAGTCCGGACGGCAAGAAGCTCTATGCCGGCGTGGGCTCGAACAGCAACATCACCGAAAACGGGATCATCGCCGAGGTGGGCCGCGCTTCGATCTGGGAAATCGACCGGGCCACCGGTGCGCATCGCGAATTCGCCACGGGCCTGCGCAATCCCAACGGCCTGCAGTTCGAGCCGCAGACACATGTGTTGTGGGCGGTGATCAATGAACGCGATGAGCTCGGTCCCGATCTCGTTCCCGATTATCTTACCTCCGTGAGGGATGGCGCCTTTTATGGCTGGCCCTACAGCTATTACGGTCAGCACGTCGATCCGCGCGTGCAGCCGCAGCGCCCCGATTTGGTAGCGAAGGCCATTCCGCCCGATTACGCGCTGAGTTCGCACGTGGCGCCATTGGGAATGGTCTTCTACACGGGCAACAATCTTCCAGCGGAATATCGCGGCGGCGCGTTCATTGGCGAGCACGGCAGCTGGGACCGCAGCGTGCTCAACGGCTACAAGGTGGTGTACGTGCCGTTCGAAAACGGCCGCCCCAGCGGCATGGCACGAGACGTGGTGACTGGCTTCCTAAAAGGCGATGTTGCGCGCGGCCGTCCGGTCGGCTTGGCCATCGACAAGACAGGCGCGCTTCTCATCGCCGATGACGTGGGCAACGCGGTCTGGCGCGTCACTGCGGCCGGAAGTGAGGGGATTCCTTAGTTAGTGGAATCCCAAATCCTTCCACCCGCTCCACATTATCTGAATTCCAATGCAAAGCATGATGAAGGCCGACAGCCGCACAACAACGTCGGTGCCAGATTTGCCAAGAGCTGCCACTGTGGCCTCGGCAAACCGGTAACAGAGGTAAACCGTAGCGGCGATTGCGATGATCGCGGCGATTCCGCCACCACCGACCAGCGCCAAGGCGGAAAGATCGGCAGCTTTCGGGCGCTGACTGCCAAGCGTCATGGCCACCGATATTGAGCCGGGCCCGACAGTCAGTGGCATGGTGAGAGGATAGAAGGATTCCGGAACCGTCGAAGGTGCGTCGTCCGTTGTGCGGTCGCCATCGCGCTTTGCATCCGAATTCAGCAGCTTCCAACCGAATGCTGTGACAACCAGGCCCCCGCCGATCCGCACCACAGGCAAACTGATACCGAAGAACTCAAGGACATGAGAGCCAACGAACAAGGAACCCAGCAACAGGAAAAAGCTGTTTACGGCAACGCGCCGAGCCAGTGCGTTTCGTGACTTGTCGCTGGCAAACTGTGTGAGGCCCAGAAAAAGCGGTGCGCTGCCGACCGGATTGACGATGGGAAACAGAGCCGCGTAGCACAGAACAAACGTGTTCACGATGATGTTCATGGATGCCGAACTCTTGTCGCTGCCTGGGGGCTTTGCCCCATGTGTGATTCGAGAATTAGCAGATTGCGGCGAGTCCGTTCACTGCGACGGCACACCCTTTTTCCATATGCAAAGTGGCCCGAAATAACAGCAGCCGTTCTGCCCGCCGTCATAACGGAGGGACTACAGTTTTTCCGCTACGTCAAACCGTCAGGCTGTCTAACCGGCTCGAATGGGCATATGGCGTGAATGACTTGGAGATGGCGAGCCCACCTCTGCTCTGCTGTGCCTCAAAGCAAGTTCTAACCCGAAGGTAAGGTAGAATACTATTATTGTAATACAAAGCAAATTAATGCTTTATTTGAAGCAATTGAAGTAGATGACGCAAGCTATACAAATATTCTTGCAGCATTGTTTTGCCAAAAACTTGCAGATATTCTGTTCGTCCGAACCATGACGGGGAGAAACGGAACATGCATACTTTGATTGCGCGGCTGACGGTCGCCATGCTTGCTGGCGTGGCCATCGTCACAAGCAGCCCGGCAAGCGCCAGCACCTACGGTGTTGTCTATTCCTTCCAGGGAAGCGGCGACGCTGAAGCCCCAATTTCCGGACTGCTGAATATCCCCGGTGTTAGTGGCACCACCCTGTATGGCACGACCCCCTTTGGCGGAACCGGGAGCTGCCATTATCAAAACTTCTCGGGTTGCGGCACGATCTACACGGCCGATCCGAGCACCGGTGCAGAAACGGTGGTCTATTCTTTCACCGGAAGCGATGGCTACCAACCCTCGGCCGCCCTGATCAGTGTCGGGGGCACTCTGTACGGAACAACGGGCTTCGGCGGCGCCAACGGCGTGGGAACCGTGTTCGCGTTTGATCGATCAACCAACACCTTGACTGTGTTGCACTCGTTCGGTTCCGGTGATGGCACCTATCCCTTCGCAAGCGTAACCTATGTCGGGGGAAAGCTCTACGGCACAACCCAGTACGGCGGCACCGCAAACAAGGGGACAGTGTATTCCATCGATCCTTCTACTGGTGCGGAATCGGTGGTGTATTCGTTCCAGGGCGGCACCAGTGACGGCGCATCTTCCATCGCTGGCCTGACAAGCTACAACAGCAAGCTTTATGGCACGACCTTGGGCGGCGGAACGGGCACATGCACGGGCGGATGCGGAACCGTATTCTCCTTTGATCCAATGACCAACGCCGAGTCCGTCGTCTACTCATTCCAAGGAGGCAGCGACGGCGCGAATCCCTATGCCGGGCTCATCAATGTTGGTAGCACTCTATTCGGAGATACACGGGGCGGCGGCAGCGGCACCGGCTGCATCACCACCGGTTGCGGCGTCGTCTTCTCAGTCAACCCGACGACCGGTGCTGAAACGGTCCTTCACACATTCACCGGGCCGGATGGCGCCAATCCGCTGGCAAGCCTGATCAATGTCAGCGGCACCTTGTATGGTACGACCAACCAAGGTGGCATTGGCATTAGTGGAACCACCTACGGCACGATCTACTCGATCAACCTGCTCACGGGCGTCGAAACGGTGCGACATTCCTTTGGCAACGGCACCGACGGACGCTCCCCCCGCACCACTCTGATCAACGTCAGCGGCACGCTATACGGCACAACCATCTGCGGAGGTACTGGCGGAAGCGCAACCTCCTGCGGAACCGTCGGCAGCGAACCCGGCTATGGCACGGTGTTCAGCTACACGCCTTAACCGTTCGAGTTCGCAATAGAATGTAAGCGGTAGCAACGGCGGTCCTCCTCGGGACCGCCGTTGCTACCAGCGTCAGCCCGTACTTTACATTCGTCCGCTGGCGGACAGGGAGGGATTCGAACCCTCGAGACGGCTCGTCACCGTCTACGCACTTTCCAGGCGCGCGCCTTCAGCCTCTCGGCCACCTGTCCATCAGGAAGGCCGCGAATATAGCGACAAGCCCTCCTGCCGCAACCCACCTTGCGCCGTGTGGTGCGGAGGGGATTCGGCGGGGCGTTCGAATGCGCTCGCGGGAAGAGCGGCCCTCAGACGCTGCGCAAAGGCGGCAAGGCACACCTCGGATTTGGATAGCGGCCCGCTTTCATACGATGACGACGACATGCCGGCCTGCACACGCGCGATCAGCGTCGTGTCTTCCGCGTTCACCCGCCGGTTGATGCGCCAGTTGAGAGCGCGCGCGGCGCGCACATCCCGCCGCGCATCCGGGCGTGCATAGGCAATCTCCCGGATCAGCGTCTCGCTCGGCGAAACTGGCACGAACTGCATGAAATCGACCTGATCGGGATAAACGTCGAATGCGAGATTGGGCCACAGCCGGTAGTAACTCCACAGCCTGCGGCGTTCCTTCGGGAGATGTTCAAACACCGGCAGCAGCGATTGATAGGTGCGCTCCACCCAATTCGGCGATGGCCGCTCCGTGATGTGGCCTTCCATCTTATCGACCCACGGCTTTGCTTCCAGGCGATAGCTGCCGGCGAACAGCCGCGAGAGTCCGGTGTGCGCCACCGGAATATGCAGTCCATCGCCGTAATTGTCGGCGACATTCTTCCAGTTGACCGCGCGTGGCCGCAGGGTGACCCGTCCCCTGGGCATCAAGTCTTCAAATCCGTGCGGCGCAATTTCCGCCTCATATGTCGCCATCATCTCGGCGACGGATGGAAGGCCCGGCACCATCCGCACGAACACAAATCCGCGCCAGATCTCCTGCTCCAGCGGCGCGAGTCCATAGCGGGACTTGTCGAGCTCGTCGAAATCCTGCCATGGCGGCACGGACTTCAGCGCGCCGTCCAGATCATAGCTCCAGGCGTGATAGGGACACACCAGACGATGGCCGCAATTGCCGCTCGCACCATCCGCCAGCCGCGATGCGCGGTGGCGGCAGACATTGTGGAAACTTCGCACCACTCCGCTGCCGCGCAAACTGAGGAAGCGTTCGCCGAGAATGTCGAAAGTGTGGTAGTCACCCGAATGGGGAATGTCGTTGATATGGCAGACCAGGTGCCAGCTGCGCGCGAACAGGTGCCGGCGCTCCGCTTCGAAGAAATTCGCGTCGGTATAGAGCCATGCTGGCAGGCTGTGTTCGGGGCGGGTCACGCGCATCCTCCGTCGGCACTGTCATGTTAGGATAAGAACGGCTGAGCGGCGAGCCATCCGCATGGTTGAATTCCAGAGCTCGGGTGCCATATCGCGGTATTCCAGTCCGCAGCTCGGCTGCAACTGAAAGCGACCCTCCGATGCACGGCACTTTGCCTGCCATTTTGCTCGAAGACATCCGGCTCACGCTCACCAGCGCGGCGGGACCGATGAACATTCTTTCGGGCGTCTCACTGACAGTGCAAACCGGCGAGGCGGTGGCGCTGGTGGGGCCGTCCGGGTCCGGCAAATCATCGCTGCTGATGGTGGCGGCGGGGCTCGAGGCGCCGACCTCCGGCCGCGCCATCATCGCCGGCGAAGACATCACGCGGCTTGGGGAAGACGCGCTGGCGCGTTTTCGGCGCGGCAATGTCGGCATTGTGTTTCAATCTTTCCATCTCATTCCCACCATGACGGCGCTGGAAAATGTGGCGGTGCCGCTGGAGCTCGCAGGCGCAACCAATGCGTTCGAACGCGCTCGTGCGGAACTGGAAACGGTGGGGTTGGGTCCGCGCGTGGATCATTACCCGGCACAACTCTCCGGCGGTGAGCAGCAGCGCGTGGCACTGGCGCGCGCCATGGCGCCGCGGCCGAAAGTGCTGTTCGCCGACGAGCCCACGGGCAATCTCGACACGCAGACCGGCGCTGAAATTGCAGATACTCTGTTTGCGCTGCAGGCGCGCGGGCGCACCACACTGTTTCTCGTTACGCATGAAGAGACGTTGGCCCGGCGCTGTCATCGCGTCCTGCGGCTGAAGGACGGCCGCATCGTCGCCGACGAGCGCGTGCAGGCATGAGGGTGCTTGGTTTGGCGGTGCGGTTCGCGCGTCGCGAATTCCGTAGCGGGTTTTCCGGCTTCCGCATCTTCTTCGCCTGTCTGGTACTGGGCGTGGCGGCGATTGCCGGGGTTGGTTCGGTGGCGCAGGCGCTGCTGACGGGATTAGCATCGCAAGGGCGCGAGCTGCTCGGCGGCGATGTGTCGGTCGAGCTGGTGCATCGCCTGGCAACAGCGCAGGAGCTTGCATTCCTCTCGCGTTATGGGCGGGTGTCGGAGATCACCTCTATGCGCGCCATGGCGTACGCGCTGAAGGATGGCCGCGAAGGCGAACGCCAGCTGATCGAGTTGAAGGCCGTCGACCGCGCCTACCCGCTTTACGGCTCACTTGGCCTCGCGCCAGCGATGCGTCTGCCACGGGCGTTTGCGTGCCGGCAGAACGTGTGCGGCGCGGTGGCGGAGCAGACGTTGCTGGACCGGCTACATCTGTCGGTTGGGGGAGCCATGCGCATCGGCAGCCAGAATTTCCACATCACCGCAGTGCTGCAAAGCGAACCGGATCGCATCTCCGGCGGCTTCAGCCTTGGACCGCATGTGCTGATTTCGACAAGCGCCCTTCAGCGCACCGGCCTCGTCGTAACCGGCAGCCTGATAGAAAACCGCTACCGCGTCGCGATGCCGCCAAGCGCCTCCATTGCTGCGTTCAAATCAGCAGCGAAGCGCGCGTTCCCGGAAGCGGGATGGGAAATCCGTGACCGCAGCGATGCGGCGCCCGGCCTGCGCCGCTTCGTTGAGCAGATCACGATGTTTCTCACCTTGGTGGGGCTGACAGCGCTAGTGGTGGGCGGCGTGGGCGCAGGCGAGGCGATGAGTGCCTTTCTCGATCGCAAGCGCACGGAAATCGCCACCTTGAAGGCGCTCGGCGCCGGCGGCGGCCTCATCTTCCTGACCTTCTTCCTGCAGGTGATGGCGATTGCGGTTGTCGCCGTGCTCTGCGGATTGCTGGTCGGCGCAGCGTTGCCGTTCGTGCTCGAAGCCACTTACGGCGCGGAAATTCCCGCGCCCGCGCGCTACGGCGTCTATCCCGGCCCGCTCCTTCTCGCCGCGGCGTTCGGACTGTTGTCGGCCATTGTGTTTTCCGTGCCGCCGCTCGCGCGCGCCCGGGAGATCGCGCCCGCGTCGCTGTTCCGCGATATTGTTGCGCCGGCGCAGCATCGCGGACGTTTGCCGTATCTGGCAGTGACGACGCTTGCCGCACTGATTGTGATTGCGCTGGCGTTGTGGATCTCACCCTCGCCCGTGTTCGCGGCGTGGTTTCTCGCGGGCGCGGCAGGCGCGCTGATCGTGCTGCGGCTGATTGCGGTTGGGTTGGGCTATGTCTTGCGCACGCTGCCGCGGCCGCGCCATCCCGGATGGCGCCTCGCACTGGCCAACCTCACGCGCCCCGGCGCAGCGACCGCCGGAGTCATTGTTGCACTCGGGCTTGGCCTGACGTTGCTCGCCACTGTCACGCTGCTCGATCGCACCATCTCCGCACAGGTGAAGGATGCACTGCCCGGCAAGGCGCCCACCTTCTATTTCGTGGACATACAACCGGATCAGACAGCCGCCTTCGACCGCATCGTCGCGCGCTTCCGTTCGGCGGAAGACTACCGGCGCACCGCCATGATCCGCGGACGGATCACTGCGCTGAACGGCGTACCGGCGGCGCAGGCGAAGGTGGATTCTGGCGCGCGTTGGGCGCTGAACGGCGACCGCGGCATCACCTATGCGGCCACACCGCCCAAGGGCACCGACATCACCGAAGGGAAATGGTGGGCGCCGGATTACCACGGCCCGACGCTCATCTCCTTCGATGGCGACCTTGCGCAGGGCATGCATCTCAAGCTGGGCGACACCATCACGCTCAACGTGCTTGGCCGCGAGATCGAAGGCCGCATCACCAATTTCCGCGATGTCAATTTTTCCAATGGGCGGCAGAATTTCGTGCTTATCGTTTCGCCGGGTCTGATCGACAAGGCGCCGCACAGTTTCCTCGCTACGGTGCGCGTGCCGCCGCGCGATGAGGAGCCGATGTATCGGGCCATCACCGATCGCTTTCCCAACGTCTCCACGGTGCGGGTAAAGGATGCCATCGCGCAGGTGAATGGGTTGTTGCAGGAGTTGAGCGATGGAGTGCGTGCGGCGGGCCTCGTCACGATTCTTGCCGGATTGCTGGTGCTGGCCGGTGCGATCGCTGCCGGCCAGCGCGCGCGGATTTACGATTCCACCGTGCTGAAGGTGCTCGGCGCCACGCGCGCCCGTATCGCCGGTATCTACGCGCTCGAATATGGGCTGCTGGGAGTCATCACGGGCATCTTGGCGTTGGCGGCAGGAACACTTGCTGCTTGGTTGCTGGCGCGGCGCGTGTTCGACGTGCCGTTCGTGTTCGACTGGCGCGCGGCGCTGCTCACCGTGCTCGGCGGCGCGGCCGCGACGTTGTTGTTCGGACTGGCGGCCGCCTGGAACGCCCTCTCCGCCCGCCCAGCGCAGCATCTCCGGGATCCATAAGTTGCGCATGCGCGAATGACGGGGCAGGTTTGCGGTTGCTGTCAGTCAGGAGACTTCCATGTCGGGCATGTGTGCAGTTCCCTTCATCGCAGTCTTGGCATTGGCGGCGGTGATTCCGTTTGGATCGCTGCAGGCGAAAAGCAAAGAGACCGTTCTCTACGCCTTCCAGGGCGGCGCCGATGGCGCCAATCCGTTCGCAGGGCTGACGGAAGACAAGGACGGCAATTTATACGGTGCTGCGAGCGGTGGCGGGGCAAGTGGGAATGGCGCGGTCTACAGGATTGCGCCGAATGGAACGCTCACCGTGCTCTATTCCTTTGCCGGCGGCAGCGACGGCGCGGGACCATTGTCGGCTCCGATCCTCGACAAGCACGGCAACCTCTACGGTGTCACCGAATTTGGCGGCGGCGATTGCAATTGCGGCATCGTCTACAAGCTGTCGCGAAAGGGCAAGGAGAGCGTGCTGCATGCGTTCACCGGACAGCCCGACGGCTTCGATCCGTTCGCTAGTCCCGTTATGGACAGCCAGGGCAATCTCTACGGCACGACGCTTTCGGGCGGAACATTCTACGGATCGATCTACAAGATCGCGCCGGATGGTACGGAAACCATTCTTTACGCTTTCGCAGGCGGCAGTGACGGCGACAGCCCCTACCCCGGCCTTACCATCGGCAAGGATGGCAACCTCTACGGCGCGACTTCATTTGGCGGCACCCATGGCTTCGGCACCGTGTTCCGTTTCACGCCGGATGGGACAAAGACGGTCCTGTACAATTTCGCCGGAAGCGCCGATGTCTCCAGCCCGAGTTCGACTCCGATTCTCGACGGCCACGGCAATATCTACGGCGTGGGAAAATTCGGCGGCGGCAGCTGCAATTGCGGTGCCGTTTACGAGATCAAACGCAACGGCAAGGAGAAGCTGCTGCACAGCTTTGCTGGCGGTAGCGATGGCTACAGCCCCGGTTACGGCCTTACGATCAACAAAGCCGGAAATCTGTACGGTGCCACAACCGAAGGCGGCAGCGACAATTGCAACGGCTTCGGCTGCGGCACGATTTTCAAAGTCGCACCGGATGAAACGGAGAGTATTCTCTACGTCTTCCAGGGCGGCAATGACGGCTCCACGCCGGACGCCGCGCCGATAATCGACCCGCTCGGCAATCTGTATGGGACCGCCAACTACGCCGGCGCGGACGGCTACGGAGTCGTGTACCGCCTGAAGCAGTGAAGCCGCCGGCCCGAACGGTTTTCCGCAAAGAATTCGGCGTAATCCGGATTGCGGCGGCGGCGGAACGGCCCCATGCTCCCCTTCCAGGCGCGAGCCAAGTGCCATCGGGGGAAATCATGCAGCGAATTTCACAATTGGGTGCAAACCTATCGTTGGCAGCAGCGATGCTGGTCGCGTTTGCACCGGCCACCGCAGAAGCCGCAAAGGTGCGTGTGCTCTACAGCCTCAAAGGCGCGACCGACGGCGCTTCTCCGGAAGCCAGCCTGTACATGGACGCACAGGGCAATCTCTACGGCACCAATGAAGTCGGAGGCAGCGACGCTTGCTTCAATTCCGGCTGCGGCACCGTGTTCAAGCTGGCGCCGGACGGGAAAGAAACGACCCTCCACGTTTTCACCGGAGATGATGGCGCCTATCCGATCGCCGAGCTCACAGCGGATGCAAAAGGCAATCTCTACGGCACCACCAACAATGGCGGCGCGAACATTGCCGGCACCGTCTTCAAGGTGACGCCCAAGGGCAAGACCACGATCATCTACAACTTCACCGGTGGCGCCGATGGCGCCAATCCATACGCCGGGCTGGTGGCTGACGGCTCGGGGAATTTCTACGGCACCACAACCGGGGGAGGTGCAAATGGCTTCGGCACCGTTTTCAAGATCACGCCGCGCGGCAAGGAGACGGTGATCTATTCTTTTGCCGGCGGCAGCGATGGAGTTGAACCGATCGGAACGTTGCTGCGCGATAGCGCAGGCACTCTATATGGCACCGCCACCAATGGCGGGATTGATTGCGACGGCAGCGGCTTCGGCTGCGGCATCGTCTTCAAACTGACCCCCAAAGGAAAAGAGACCGTGCTCTATCGCTTCGAAGGCGGTGATCACGGGGCCGATCCCGCCGCAGGCCTCGTCATGGACGATACCGGCGCCCTCTACGGCACCACCAACAATGGCGGCGACGTCAATTGCGATTGCGGTGTCGTGTACGAACTTACGCCAAACGGCAAACAAACGCCGCTGCACGTGTTCACCGGCGGAAGCGACGGGGGCAATGCCAGATCGCGCTTTGTGGCCGATGCAGGTGGGAATCTGTATGGCACGACCTCATCGGGCGGCAGCGACGATTGTGGTTGCGGCGTCGTGTTCCGGATGACGCCCAAAGGCGCGATGAAAATCCTGCATGCGTTCGACGGCAACGACGGCGGCTCTCCGTTTGCCGGACTGATCGCGGATGCGGCAGGCAATTTCTACGGCACAACGGCAACGGGCGGCGCAGAGAGCGACGGCACGGTGTTCAAACTCACGCCGTAACGCGGCGAAATCCAATGCGCCAGGTGCAATTCACCACGCGCATATTTAAGTCCATGGTATGAGGCAGCATGGGTGCTGCAGCAGCTCTGGCGATTGGAATCTTTCTTGTGATCGCCGTCTGGGCGCTCTGGCGAAACAAGCCGGAGAAAGGCGACCATTACGAAAGTGGAATCGCGATGTCGGGCGATGAACCCGGTCGCCACAACGATTACCTGTAGCTGGAATGAATCACGCGGCGACACTGGCGCCAACCGTCCGTTTCCAGCAGCTAAATCTTGGCCTGGCGGGTCGCGCCAATCACTCCTGAGAATGTCTGTCGCTTTCCGAGGCGCCTCTGGCGCCCGCTGGCGCTTTGTGGCACAGTCTCTGGTGATCATCTGTGGGGGATACAAATGAACAAGCTGACGCAAACCCTTCTCACCGGCTCGGCGCTTTGCGCGATGATGACCGCGCCTGCCATGGCCCAGCCCACGCATCCCGCCATGCACGTTACGGCGCTCTATGCGGGCCATGCGGTCAACAAAACCAAATTCCACATCCCTGGACGCCAGCACATAACCTACACGTACGGCGTTTACTCCACCAGGCAATTGGTTCTCGATCAGAAGGTCCAACTCGGCGGGTTCTTCAAGTGGAACAGCAGTAACACGCTCTGCTCCAATCCGAAGCAGAAGGTGAAGTTCGATTCAAAGAAGACCCAGTACGGGAAGCTCAGCGCTGCCACGGAAACGTATTCGTTCGGCTGCCCGAGCGGTCCGACCGTGTTTTATGGCGCCGACTACAAGCTCACGGACCCCGCGGGCTTTGGCAATACCGACCATTTCGTGGTCAAGGATCTCGGCTGGTTCAAGGCCAACGGCAATAAGTACAAAGGCACGCTGAACTCGGATTTCAGCCTCACGATCACAGAGTAGCGCAACGAAAGCGTGCTATCGCGAGGCTTTGCCGGTCTTAACACGCGGTGCTTCTGCGTATTGAGGTAACCCAGGCGTTGCTGGCGCCCGCTGGCGCCTTGTGGCAGAATGTCGGGTGATCATCCACGGGGGAGATTCACATGAACAAGCTGACGCAAACCCTGCTCACCGGCGCGGCGCTCTGCGCGCTGGGAGCCGCCCCGGCCATGGCGCAGCCCACGCATCCCGCGATGCATGTTACGGCGCTGTATGCGGGCCATGCGGTCAACAAGACCAAATTCCACAACCCTGGGCGCCAGCACATAACCTACACGTACGGCATTTACTCCAGCCGTCAGCTGGTTCTCGACCAGAAGGTCCCAATCGGCTCGTTCTACAAGTGGAACAGCAGCGGCACGCTCTGCTCCAATCCGAAGCAGAAGCTGAAGTTTCCAAAGAAGACCCTGTACGGGAAGCTCAGCGTTGCCACGGAAACCTATTCCTTCGGCTGCCCGAGCGGTCCAACCATTTATTATGGCACTGACTACAAGCTCACGGACCCCGCGGGCTTTGGCAATACCGACTATTTCGTGATCAAGGATCTCGGCTGGTTCAAGGACAACGGCAATAAGTACAGGGGCACGCTGAACATGGATGTCAGCCTGACGATCACAGAGTAGAGCAACGCGCGGCGTTCTCCATCCGTGAAGCAGCGTTTCATGCTCGCCAGCTTCACGCCGCGAAATCCGGCCCGTTGTCGAGCTGAAACCGCTGTGGCACAGTCTCAGGTGATCATCCTTTGGGGGGATTCACATGAACAAGCTGACGCAAACCCTGCTCACAGGTTCGGCGCTCTGCGCGCTGGGAGTTGCTCCGGCCAATGCCCAGCCCATGCATCCCGCAATGCACGTTACCGCGCTGCATGCTGGACATGTGATCAACAAGACCACGCTGCCCCGGGCAGGGGACTGCAATATACATAGGGACACTTGTTACTACACCGCGTCGATTTACACCTCAAAGCCGGCAGATGCACGCAAGTCGGACCTGTATGGCACCTACTACAGGTGGGACGGCACCGTCAGCGGCATGAATACCCTCTGCTCTCATCTGAGGCAGCACATCAAAGTTCCGCGGAGGTCGGTTTACGCGAAGATCGACAAGGGTACCGAGACCTATTCGTACGGCTGTCCCAGCGGCCCAACCGTATTCTATGGCGACCGCTGGACGAACATAACAGGCGTGCCGGGCGATGTTGACACCTTCCGATCATCCTTGATCGCGCACTGGAAGCACGGGTACCGCAAGTTCAAGGGCACGTTTTACTTCGACGTCAACGTCTCGATTACAGCCCCTCACAAACACCGTTAGCAGGACCTCGTTTGGGCATTCGTCGCAACCTGCTCTAGGCCGCTAGGATCCACAGCACGCGCGAGCCTTTGCCGGTCTTAACACGCGGTGCTTCTGCGTACTGAGGTAACCCAGGCGTTGCTGGCGCCCGCCGGCGCCTTGTGGCAGAATGTCGGGTGATCATCCCGTGGGGGGATTCACATGAATAGGCTGACGCAAACCCTGCTCACCGGTGCGGCGCTCTGCGCGCTGGGAGCCGCTCCGGCCATAGCCCAGCCCACACATCCCGCGATGCATGTTACCGCGCTGCACGCCGGCCATGTGGTCAACAAGACCAAATTCCACAATCCTGCGCACCAGCACCTGACCTACACGTACGGCATTTACTCCACCATGCATCCGGTTCGCGATAAGAAGGTCCCAATCGAGGGCTCGTTCTTCAAGTGGAACAGCAGCAACACGCTCTGCTCCAATCCGAAGCAGAAGGTGAAGTTTGATTCAAAGAAGACCCAGTACGGGAAGCTCAGCGCTGCCGTTTTATGGCGCTGACTATAAGCTCACGGGCTTTGGCAATGCCGACCATTTCTTCATCGGTAATATCGGCTGGTTCAAGGCGAACGGCAATAAGTACAAGGGCACGGCAAATCTGGACATCAGTGTCACGTTCACAGAGTAGGGCAACGGGCGGCGTTCTTCATTCGTGAAGCGGCGTCATGAGCGTGCCGGGCAACGTTGACACGTTCAAGTCATACCTGATCGGGCATTTCAAAGGCCGAGCGCCAAATACAAGGGTGTGATTCCGTTCTACGTCGAGGTCACTATTACGCAGTAAATCGGTAGGCGGTTTAGGCTCCAAGTAACTTTGCAGCCATTGCCGGTATTCACAACGCCGGGCTTTGCGTGGCGAGGTATCCGGGGCCAGGCGCGCCGAATGCTTGGAGAGACCACGGGGGAATTACTGGATCGCAAATAAGAGGAAGGGTATACTTTCTCCAATGCTGTCTCCGCTGGTCGCAAGTTTCACATCAAGCCTGCCGAAAATTACAGTGGACCGGACGCTTGGGTTCGAGCATCCGGGGATTCGCTTGGCCATGGAACACTGGAATGCCCTTCGGGGGCAAAGGAAGATGCCGTCACGGCAGGAGCTGAGACCGGCTGCGATGCGGCGCTTCTTGCGTTTCGTCAATCTTGTCGATGTGGAACCCGGCACCGGCATCTACCGGGTAAGCCTTCAATCCGCGCACACGGCGGAACTGTTCGGCCAAATCGCGCACCGCAAATTCGGAGAGCTTTTTGCGCCGGAGGTGGCACAGCGCTGGCGCGACTGCTTCAATCTCGTGCGCGACGGTGGCGAACCTGTAAGGCTCCAGAGCGAGGTCGGTTCGGAAGGACAGTTCTGGAGACGTTGCGAGGTTTTCATCGCACCACTTAGCGAAACCCCAGACGAGGAGCGGCTGACGTCACTGTTCTGGGCTTTCGCTTCATGGGCGCGTGACGAGACCATTGCCGTCGCATGAGGTACATCCAAATTCAGGACACCGGCTCTGGCGAATTAGAAGATTCGCGGGTCGTTCAGGACAGCACCGAACGCCGGTTGTTGAACGTACCCTCGGCGGTGACACTCTGACTGTGAGATGTATTCGGTCCTACGTAGTAATTCAGCCAAAGGCTATTTCTCACTGTTTAAGCGCGGGATGAAGGGTGTTTATCAACATTGCTCGGAGAAGCATCTGCACCGCTATCTGTCTGAGTACGATTTCCGCTATAACCAGCGCGTTGCGTTGGGCGTGAACGATGAAGCCCGTGCCGTAGAAGCGGTGAAGGGCATTGTTGGCAAGCGCCTAACCTATCGAACGACTGGTGGGACCAATGCCGGAACACGAGCCCAAACCTAAGAAGCCAAAAGGCTACAGCAAACTCACTCAGCGAAAGAACTTTCTCGCGGCAGCGAAGGCCGCGGAAGCTGATGAGTCTGGCGAGACATTTGAGCAGGCGTTTCGAAAGATTGTACCACAGAAGGGTGCCAGACATGGCCGGTGAAATAAGCGATCCGGATGGAATCCCATTGTTCGCGCTTCATAAGCCAACGCGAGCGCCCCTAGAGATTGAAGCAGGCGAAAAACAGATCGCCGATAACATTCGAGACGTTCGCTACATCGGGCGCGATACGCCAGCGATTGATTTGCTGCTCCTCACGAGACGGACGCTGCGCTACATGGGAGACATCACCAATAACATCGCCGGTTATCTTGAGAACGAAAACTACTTAGAGAATGCAGCCGAGTGACGTACGATGACATCTCCGATCGCTCGTGCCAGTAGCGGAGGGACC
>DATAVW010000135.1:0-8726 GCA_036267515.1 Rhizomicrobium sp. | reverse complement strand
TTACCCCCTTGCGGCCAGTCTGACCGCTCTGTTGATGGCGCTGCCGGCCTTTTCGCCCCCCGTGGAGGCCGGGTCAGCGCTACCCATTCGACAGAAAACGGTTGACTGGCCGCATTTTCGTTTCGACGAGAAGCACAGCGGTTATCAGCCTTTTGAAACCACCTTGGATGCCGCCAGCATCCGCTCCGCCGGATTGCTGTGGCACGGTTTTCTCGGCGGCGAGTTGGTGGACATGTCGTCCGCGGCGGTCGTGGATGGCGTCGCTTACATCGGCGAGGCCGATGGCAATTTCGCTGCTTACGCGGCTGATGGTTGCGGCTCCGACGATTGCCAGACTCCGCTGTGGTCAGCGCAACTGGTGAACATCCACAATTCACCCGCGGTGGCGAACGGCGCCGTCTATATCGCCTCGCAGACCAGTTTCGACGACGGCTCGTTCAAGGTGAATGCGTTTTCCGCCAGCGGTTGCGGGCAGCAGGTCTGCAAGCCCTTGTGGCGCGGCGATGCAGGCCCGGTGTCGTCGTCTTCCTCGCCCACCGTGTGGAAGGGCCGCGTGTTCATCGGCGGCGGTGACGGAAATGCGTATGCCTTCAACGCGGAAGGTTGCGGCAAAGCCCTGTGCAAGCCGTTGTGGAAAGGCCCCATGGGCCAGGGCACGCAATCCACCGCGGTGATCTACAAGGGCACGCTGCTGATCGGCAATCAGGACGGCAAGCTCTATGCCTTCAACGCCAAGGGTTGCGGGAACAAGATCTGCGATCCGCTGTGGACCGCCGACACCCATGGCGAGAATTTCACGTCCTCGCCGGCCATTTCCGGCGGCGTGGTATACATCGCCTCCGATCACACCTTGTCGGCCATCGATGCGAATGGCTGCGGCGCAGCAACGTGCGATGCGCTGTGGCAGGCGGTGGATCAGAACAATTTCTTCGACAGCTCGCCCGCGGTGGCAAACGGTTACGTGTTCGTCGGCCTCGAATCCGGCGTGAATGTCTACAAGGCCAAAGGCTGCGGGAAGCAGACCTGCAACCCGCAGGCGGTGTTGTTCGGCACCGGTATGCAGGATGCGATCATTTCCTCTCCAACCGTGGCCAACGGCGTTGTCTATGCCGGGCGCAACAGCGGCGAGTTGCTGGCGTGGCCGGTGAGCTGCGTGAAGTCGGGCGGCTGCAGCGAAATCTGGAAAGGGTTTCTCGACGATCCGCTGGTCACCTCATCGCCGACGGTGGTGAACGGCAAAGTCTACATCGGCGGTTCGGATCATGGCTTCGGTGGGCGGCTGTACGTGTTCGGGCTGCAGAACTAGCTCTGCGCCAGACTCGCCGGGCGTTCCAGCCCCGCGGGATCCTGGTGGATGATCACTTCAGAATTCGGGAATTCCGCGCACACCGACTTCTCCACCGCATCGCTGATTTCATGCGCCCGCGTGATGCTGATGGCGGGATCGAGCTCGATGTGGAACTGGATGAACGTGTGCACGCCCGCCCCGCGGGTACGCAGATCGTGCAGATTGCGTACCTCGCGGTTGCGCATGACGATGCCCTTGATCTTCTCGCGGTCGGAATCCGGCAGCTCGCGATCCATCAGCTGGTGATAACTCTGCAGGAACACGCTCCAGGCGCTGGCGATAAGAATGGCCGCAATGCAGAGCGCGATGACCGGATCGGCCAGTTTCCAGCCGAACCATTTGGTCAGGCCGATCGCCAGCACTACGCCGATATTGGTGATAAGATCGCTCGCGTAATGCATGCGGTCGGAACTGATCGCCACCGAGCCGGTCTTCTTCACGACATATCGTTGGTAGGTGACCAATACGAGCGTGGCAGCGATGGAGACAGCCATCACCACAAGGCCGGCGATGGGATGATCCAGCGGTTCCGGCAGCACGAAACGGTTGATCGCCTGAATCACAAGAAACGTGGCGGAGCCGGCGATGAAGGCGCCTTGCGCGAGACCGGCCAGCGGCTCGGCTTTCCCATGTCCCCAGCGGTGGTCTTCGTCCGCCGGCGTGAGCGAGGAGCGGATGGCGAACAGGTTCAGCGTGGAACTGAACAAATCCAGCGCGGAATCGGCGAGTGATGCCAGCATCGCCACGGAATTCGTCAGCAGATACGCGACCGCCTTCAACACCACCAGAGCCATGGAAACACCGAGCGAGGCAAACGCCGCGCGTCGCATCAGAGGGCCGTACGCGACCTTTTCGCCAGCCGCGGCAAGAGACAGCGCTTCGCTCACGGAAACAGCCGCTCCGTCCGCCACGTCGATGCCGGCGTGTCGCGGCGATACACCAGCCGGTCGTGCAGCCGAAAGGGACGGTTGCGCCAAAATTCGATTTCCAGCGGTGTGAGGCGGAAGCCACCCCAGTAAGGCGGCCGCGGCACTTTGCCGAGCGCGTATTTGGCGGCGTATTTCGCCACTTCCTTTTCGAAAGCGAAGCGGCCTTCCATGGCTCGCGACTGGTGGCTCGCCCAGGCGCCGATCTGGCTGTCCTTGGCGCGGCTTGCGAAGTGCGCATCCGACTCCGCGTCGCTCACTTTCGCCACAGACCCGCGCACACGCACCTGTTTGGCGATGCTTTTCCAGTGGAAGCAAAGGGCCGCGTGCGCATTGGCGATGAGCTCACCGCCCTTGGCGCTTTCGTAATTGGTGTAAAACACAAAGCCGTTCGCATTGGCGTCCTTCAGCAGCACCATGCGCACGTTGGGATGGCCTTGCGCATCGGCGGTGGCGAGCGCCATCGCGTTCGGCTCGTTGGGTTCGGATTTCTTTGCGTCCTCCATCCACGCAGCGAACAGCGTGAAGGGATTGTCGCGCGGGCCTATCCCGCCATCGTCCAACGGCCCGCCAATCTCGCTCATGGGCCCTGCCTAGCACCTCCGCTTTGTGCCCGGAAGCACCTCGTTTATATGTCAACGGTGAGTGCAGACGAACCAGAGAGATTGCCGCCGCCGCCGTTCTGGCGGACGCACTATTTTGCCTTCGACGTATTGGCGCGGCGTCCATATCTCGATCCGCTGGAAATCCTGCGGGTCATCGCGCAACCAGAAAAGAAGATGGTTCAGTCCGACGGCCGCATACGCCTCTACGGCTATTCTGAGCCATTGGAATGTTATCTGCGGGTTGTGTTACTCTCGGATGGCGAAACCGTACATAATGCATTCGCGGACGAAGATTTCATGCCATGAAAACCCGTTACGACAAGTCCACGGACAGTTTATACATTGAGCTTCGTTCGATGCCGGCAGTTCGCACGACAGAGATCGAGGAAGACATTCTGCTCGACATTGGAGCAGACGGCCAGCCGGTTGGCTATGATATCCAGCACGCATCGTTGAAGACGGAGTTTATTGGCCGCTTGATTCTCGGGCAGGAGCAGGCAGCAGCCGAATGAACCGCTCCGGAACCTGCTTACCGGCCCTCCTTGCGGCTTTCGTGTGTCTGTCAGTACCGGTGCGGGCGCAGGATCAAAGCACGCCCATTCTCGGCGATGTGCCGTTCCCGACAGAAGAGAACTCGCCGCCAAGTGGGGGAAAAGGCGCGCCGCCTACGCCTGGCGATCAGGCGATGTTCAATCAGGGGGCGGCCTACTACGACCGCGGTGATTACACGCACGCCTATCAGGTATTCTATTATCTCGCGGACCACGACGATATCGCCGCCATGCGCAACGTCGCGCTAATGAAGCGCAAAGGTCAGGGCACCACGCGCGATCCGCAAGGTGCGATGCAGTATCTCAAGGAAGCGGCCGATGCCGGCCTGCCCACCGCCCAGTACGATCTCGCAGACATGCTGCTGAACGGCGAAGCCGGCGGGCCCGATCCGGAGTCCGCCATGCAGTGGCTGGAGGCGGCTGCCAAGGCGCATCATCCGATCGCGGAATTCCGGCTTGCAGAAATCTACGAGCGCGGCCAGATCGTGCCCCGCGATGTGGCACGGGCAGAGGAACTCTATACCGACGCGGCGGCCCGCGGAGTGCCGCAGGCGTCGCAACGGCTGGCGCTGCTCAGGTCCGGCTCCGTTTCGCCGCCAAGGCCTTAACGGGACTTGACGAATCCCCATATTCTAGGGTCGCCGCACCATCTTTCCCGCGGCAGGAGACAGCATGCGCGATCCATATGAGGTTCTCGGGGTTGCCAAGACCGCGAGCGAAGCCGAGATCAAGAAGGCCTTCCGCTCGCTGGCCAAGAAATATCACCCCGACACCAAAGGCGGGGATGCCGCCGCACAAAAGAAGTTCCAGGAGATCAGCGGCGCGTACGACATCTTGGGCGACAAGGAGAAACGGGCGAAGTTCGATCGCGGCGAAATCGATGCGAGCGGCAACCCCCGTGGCTTCGATCCACGCGCGCATGGGTTCGAAGGCGGACGCGGACCTAGCGGACATCAATACAGCTGGAGCTCCGATGGCGAAACAGCGGAAGGTTTTCGCGCCGAGGATATTTTCTCCGAATTGTTCGGTGGCGGACTGGGCAGCGGACGGCGCGGCGGCGGCAAGAGACCTCGCGCCGGCGAGAGCTACGAAGTCGCTGCCACCGTGAGTTTCGAGGAAGCGGCCCGTGGCGGTACCCGCCGAGTTTACATGCCGGATGGGCGGGAGCTGGATGTTCGCATTCCGGTAGGCTTGCGCGACGGGCAGCAGATCAGACTGAAAGGCCAAGGTGGCGAAGGCCGCAACGGCGGTCCACGCGGCGATGTCCTGCTGAATGTTTCGGTGGCGCCGCATCCGTATCTCACGCGCGACGGCAACAATCTGCGAATGGATTTGCCGGTGACGCTGCAGGAAGCGGTGCTGGGTGGCAAGGTGACGGTGCCGACCCTGACCGGATCGGTGGCGTTGAGCGTGCCGGCGAACTCGAACTCGGGCGCCATGCTCCGCCTGAAAGGTAAAGGCATCCCCGCGCACGGCAACGAGGCGGCAGGCGATCTTTATGTGAAGCTCGTCGTCACTCTGCCCGACCGCCCCGATGCCGAGTTGCGAACCTTTGCAGAGAACTGGACCACGACATACGATCCGCGCGCCAAGCTGCGGTAGCCACTCCCTTACTTTGAATGCTTGACACGCCCTTGCGGACTTTGCAGATGCCTTTGTCGGTGACGATGATTTCCGCCGCGGTGATTTTTGTCACGTGTTTCCAATCCACGCGGCGGCCGGCTTCAGTTCCGGCGAGCCGCTGAAAGAGTCCACGCGCGCCACAGACAAGCGCGGTCACTTCCGAGTGCCGCAGACGAATCTCATATACGCGGCCCACCTTTTCGCCGTTTTCGCGCCGCACGCGTTTGCCTTGCAATTCGCTTGCCCAGATCATGAGAGCGGAATCCGTTTGAAGATTGTCTCCAGCCGGTCTGATGCCGAGCGTGATTTCAATCAGCCCGCCCATGCGGCCCTTCCATCTCGTAGAGCTGCTGCATGAGGCGCTTCAACTCGGCGGAATCGTTTGCTTTGACCGCATCGACCGCCTGCTGGGCGAGGTGCTTAATTTGCGGTGAACCAGCGCTTTCCATCGTGTTGCGCAGCAGGCTGCACGCCTGGTTCTTCATCACCGTCGCATAGGTAGCGGTGACTTTATGCTGGTTTTCGAGATCGAGGATTTCGGCCGCTTCCGCAGCGGTTGAGCGGATAGCGCGAATATCGGAAAGGTCATTCGCCCTGCCCGGTCCACACAGACCGAGCAGGGCAATAAGGATCACCGCGATTGCGCGCAATGCCGCCAGTTACGTTCGAATTGGCCGCGATGACCAGCTGCGCCACGTCGGCGAAGCCCCAAGTTCACGTTCGCGACCGCCTTCCTCCGCGGCATACCACGAGACCACGGCGCCAAGCAGCATCGCAACGGCCGTCAGAAAGGCAATCATCACCCCGGCCGAACGCGCCCGCTTCAGCGCATCGTGCGCCCGCGGGATAACCTTGCTCACGCGCGCATCTGCTTCTTCCGGCGATACGTGCGCGCGGGTGGACACCAGCATGGTCAGATACTCGCGATCTTCCTGCGAGACGCCGCTGTGGCTGGACGAGGTAAGAAGAATGCGGGCCACCTCGGCGCGCGCATAATTCACATCGTCCGCGGGCAACGGCCTGTCGGAGCGGAACAGCTGGTCGAGTTCGTAGGCGATGGTGTTTTCGCCGGCGACAGACGTCGAGGGGCCGGCACCGCCGCTTCCAGGCACGGCGGCAGGTGCGGCCGCTTGTACCGCGCCAAGCGCCAGAACGGCGGCAACAACGATCGCCAGCGCCCAGGCAAGCAAGCCATGCATGCCGTCCCGGAAATTGGCTTCGTCAGCCGCTGCAACGGATGTAAGGCGCGACCGCATCCGTCCGGCGACGTAGCCGCCCAGTCCAAAGCTCAGCAGCGCGACGAAAATCAAATAGATCCCCGACAGGAACCACAGGGCAAAGGACGTATCCCGCCACGTGGGCGAGACAGAGCTCACCGCAAGACCCAATCCGGTCCCGAAGGCAAGCAGCACGAACGCAAGTGCTGCCGCCGCAATGGCGCCGGCGATCACTGCGCTCCAATGAACATCGGTACCCGCAGGCCCGATGGTCCGTTCTTCAATGACGGCCATGGCAGTCTCCTCTTGTTGCGAGATTCAGCGCAGGCCGAAGAACGACAGGATGGCCAGGATCACGACGATCAGGCCGACGAGATAAATCAATCCGCTCATATTGGGCTCCCATGTAAGGTAGCGCCCAGACCCCCTCCGCAGCCCCAGAAGAACGCTGTTACTCTGCGAAAAGTTGCAATTGTCTAGGCCGGTGGCGAGGCGGCAGTTCCGCGCGGCGGAATTACAAGGACGGCCACCGTCATAGCGCGCTTGCGGCCGTTCTCCGGCGACACACGCCGACGAGGTTGACGCCGAAAATTTCCAGGGAGCCGTGGCAGCCGGAAAAGTCGATCAAGGTTGAATTCCGCACTCCGTCGCTGTGTTGAACGCGCGGGACTGCAGATGAGTGTCCAGCTCACGCGTGCCGGCAGGAAGCCTTGCCCGGAACGCCGAGCGGATGGGTTTTTCCCTGCTCCTGTGCCGGCTTCTTCGCCGCGTCGATGATCTCGTTCACCTCTTCGCCGATCAGGATGACAATGGCGGAAATCCATATCCACGTCATGAAGCCGATGCCCGCGCCGAGCGAACCGTACGTCTTGTTGAAGGTGCCGAAATTGGCCGCGTACCAGGAGAAGGCCATCGAGGCGATCAGCCAAACGAACCCCGCAGTCGCACTTCCCCAGCTGATCCAGCGCCAGGGAATATCGTTCTTGCCGGGGCCAAAGCGGTAAAGCAGCGCAATGCCGAAAGCGAGAACCGCCCACACCAGCGGCCAGCGCGCAAGTGAGATCAGCACTTCAAGATATTGGCTCAAGGCGACCGAGTTCAGCAGCGCCGGGATGACGACCACCGCACCGATGGCCAACAAAATGAACACGATTGTGCCGATGGTGAAGGCGAGCGAAACGGCATTCAGCTTGAAGAACCCGCGCGTTTCTTTCTCCTTCAACACGATATTGAGTGCATCGAAAAGAGACTTCACGCCGGCGTTTGCGCTCCAGATAGAGAACAGGATGCCGCCGATCGCCGCCAGCCCAAGCGTCTTCTGTCCATTGGCAACCAGACGTTTGATCTGCTCGCCCAAAATCTGAACGGCGCCGCCCGGAAGGATGTTGGAGAGCGACGACAGGTCGGCATTCACTTTGTGAGAATCTGCAAAAAAGCCATAGATCGAAACGATCGCGGCCGTGGCGGGGAAAATCGCCAGCAGCAGGAAAAATGTGGCGCCGGCAGAAATGGAGACGATGCGGTCGTCGGAAATGCGCTGGTAAAGCTCCAGAACGAACTGTTTTGCGGTGAGGTGGTGCGGGACGGCAGAAACGTCGGCCGCTATCTGATCCGCTGCGAATCCCTCGCGCTGACGCCGAGTGCCAATTGCGAGGAGAAGGGCCGCCAGTCCCGCAGACGCGAGCCGCGCCTTCCAATCGGCTGCGGCCCGCGTGTGGGAATGCAGATCAGTGACGGTAGACGCCCGTGCTGGTATCCCCGCCATTGTCCGTACCGTAGGTCGTACTGGCGCCGCTTGCAGCCGACTTGCTGCCGGAGTCGGTCGTGCCCTGATTTTCCGCTTCGCCTTTCAGCGTTTCGGTCGCCGCCTCGTAGGTGCGTTGCGCGACCGACTTCACCTTCTCATAGCCCTCGCTGGCCATGTCTCTGGCGCTGTCCTTCAGGCGTTCTGCCTGATCGCCCAGCATTTCGTTTTCCGTCCGCGTCAGAGGGAGCAGCGCGCCGAGCGCCACCCCCAGAGCGAACCCCACTCCGGCCACCAGCAGCGGTTGTTCGCGCGCCAGGTGACCGATTCCCGATCCTGTCCGGCCTGCCGTTTGGCTTGCCGCACGTCCTGTTCGTCTTGCCATTTCGTTTGTCCTTTCCATCAGCGAAGACGCGGCCTGACCGACCCTATCGGCCGCATCGCTGAACGCCTCTCCGGATTTCTGCAACGCGATATGAGCAGCATCGGTTGCCATGTGCTGCGCGCGTTCCGCTGCGTTTTTCGCTTTATCGATGTGCGGCCGACAAAGCCGACCCCCGAGTCTCTGCTGTCGTTGCCGCCCTGCAGGGTGCTTTCGCCGATTTGAACATTGGCGCTGCTTTTTCCTTTGGTCCCATCGCTGTTGCGCGAATTCTTATCGGAATGAAGATCCGTCACGCTTGCCTCCTTTTGTCCCCCGCTCGCGGTTGAT
>DATAVW010000134.1:0-3638 GCA_036267515.1 Rhizomicrobium sp. | reverse complement strand
TTCAGGCCGTCCCAATTCTCTTCCTCGATGGCGCCGGCGACCTCATAGGCTTCCTCGATCGTGTAGGGCGCGATGGAGGCGAAGGTCTGCTCCACGTCCCACGGGCACCCGCCATTGGGATTGCGCAAGGTGCGCATGATGTCGAGCAGGGCGGCGATATCGCGAGGGTTCGTTTCGGTCATGCGCTCTCATAGCGAGCGCCATGGTTCTTTTCACCTCCCCCAACGTGGGGAGGTCGCGGAGCGAAGCGACGCGGGTGGGGGGCAGAAACTGAATCCCCCCACCCGGAGCATTTCTTCGCTACGCTCGAAATACTCCGACCTCCCCGCGTTGGAGGAGGTGAGTCACTGCGCGCCTTTCGCGGCGGCCTGGGCCTTCGCCACGAACGCGAAGATTTCCGGATTGAGCGGCAGCCTGGCGGCGGTGTTCGGATCGGCCATCGCATCGTTCCACACCGCCTTCACCCGGCGCTCCACGTCCGGATTGCCGCCGGTGAACATCTCCACCATGGCGCGCCAGCGCCTGGCGAGATCGCGCGCGGCGGGCGAGGCCGGGTCTTCGCCGCGTCCCACCATCGCCTTTGCCTCGGCGATGAGTTTGTCCCAAGCGTCTTGCGTGTACGCCGGATCGAATTTGCGCTGTGCCGTCTCGGCGATCTCAGATTCAGAAAAGTGTTTTGCAACATGGGGATCAAACAGCTTCTTCATTTCTTCCTGAGATGGTTTCATGCTCATGGTGGTCTCTTTGGTGAGGGTTGCGAGGTCATCGATCGACAATGTTTCGCCTTTGGCGAGCCGCGAACGCGCGGCACGCACCAGCGTCAGGGCGTGGCCCACGCGCTCGCTTTCGCCGGCCAGCACCTGCTCCTGGAGCGCCAGCACAGCCGTAAGCGAACCCGCGGAACCGGCCAGCAACTCGGCAATACGGGCGAGGCTGAGGCCCATGCGTTTCAGCGCCAGCACCTGATGCAGCCGCGCCATTTGCTGCGGCCCGTAGGTGCGCCAGTCGGCCGCCGTGCGCAGCGGCGCAACCAGTCCACGCTGCTCGTAGAGCCGCAGCGCCTTGACGGTGACGCCAAGGCGTTTCGCGGCTTCTGCCGGGCTGAGATGGCCCGTGCCGCTCATGTTTTGGGCGTGCCAGCTTTTTGCGCGTGCGCCACCACGTCTTCGAGGCGCATGTCGCGCTTCAGCGGGCCCATGGTGAAGGTGAGGGCGAAGCCATCCGGGTCGGCCACCGTGAAATCGCGCGCGTTCCAGGGCCGGTCGCCTGGCTCCTGGACAAAGCTGGCGCCGGCTGCACGTGCGCGCTCGGCCAGCGCATCGAGGTTCTCGGCCACCGCGAAATTCAGCGCGATGCCGCAGCCTTTCTTGTCGGGCGATGACGCGCCTGCACGCATCAGCACGTCGGCGTAGCGCGCGAAGCGCAGATGCACGAGGCCGATGGCGCCGCCGGGGCCCGGCATGCTGAAGACGTGGTGAAAGCCAAGTGCCTCCTGATACCAGCGGGACGACGCCGCGACGTCGCTGACGGCCAACATGGGAAACATCGGCATGGGATAGGCTTCTGGCGTGCTCATGGTTTGGCTCTGGTGTGGTGTTGCGAAAAGGGGTTGTGAGGCCGTCCCTTGGGGCCGGGTCAAGAGTGAATCCGCATCAGAGCGAATATCGTTATTCCGAGTACGCCACAGCCGGCACCGGGCATTTGTCGATGCGCGCCGGATCGAGCTGATGGCCATGGCCGATGGTGTTGATCCAGCACTCATCGAACACCGAACAATAGCAGATGCGGTAGCTCATGCCGCGCTGGCGGGCGAGGTCCAGCGCGTGCCACGTGGCGGCATGATGGGCGTCGAACGCATAGGTGATGAAGGCCTTGCTTTCGCCGGCGCGGACAACGCTTCCTGCGATCAGCCCAGTGATGAAATGCCAGCTGGCGAGTTCCTGGACCTTCAAGGATTCGGCGCCGGTGAAATGCGGATCGCAGCAGGCGCGCATCAGCGCCGTTGACGTCGGGTACGGCTTGCCTTTGTAGAACACCTCGAAGGTGCGCACCTTGGCCGGACCGACACCGGAATTCGTCACCCGGAAATCCAGAAGCAGCTGCTTCTCGTCGGGCCCCACATTGCCGTTCTGCACCATCAGGATCGGCCAGGACGCGGCGGCCACCATCTGCCGGTTGGCGTTTTCCGATCCGATCGCAACCCACAGCGACACCAGAGAAACCACCACGGCCACGCCGCCGCTCAGATACTCCAGTACCTGGCGCCGGCGGTCTTTGTCGCTGCTCATCGTCCGGCTCTCCTTGGTGTTCAGGCCGGGTTGATACTCCGATGAACCCGCCCGCGTGCCAACCAGCGTTGGAATGTGGCGGGCCGGATGCGGGGAGGGGCCGGCGCTTTGGCGAGCCGCTCGCCGCCTTCAGCAGCTATCAAGTTTGCGTATAATATATATTATGGGCAATACAGCGGCGATATTATACTTGACACATGCAACCGGAAACCTTATCTTTTCAGGATAAGGAGTTGCCCACGATGCCTAAGAAAATGCCCAAGCATTTCACGGATGAAGCCGCTGCTCGCGCTCACCTTGAGGCAATCCAGTGGCCGGATGGTCCGATCTGCCCGCATTGCGGCGTGGTCAATGAAGCCTCGCGTATTGCCGGTGGCCGCAAGGGCCTGATGTTCTGCAACGCCTGCCGCAAACAGCTCTCTGTGACGGTCGGAACGGCCTTCGAGCGTTCCAAAATTCCTCTGAATACGTGGCTGTACGCCAATCACCTGCTTTGTTCGTCCAAGAAAGGCATTTCCTCGCAGCAGCTCGCCCGCATGCTGGGCGTGACCGTCAAAACCGCTTGGTTCATGTCCATGCGTATTCGGGAGACTTGGGTGCCAGCGTCGGGCGCTGGCCCGCTCGGTGGCGAAGGCCAGATCGTGGAAGCCGATGAAACCGAACTCTCCCCTTCCCGCAAGTCGCGCCCGCGTTCGCGCAAGGACAACAAGAAATTCGTCTCGCTTGTCGAACGTGGTGGCCGTGTCCGCTCCAAGGTTATCACCGGCGCGGAACTACCAATCGGCCTAGAGGTTCGCCACGCGCTCTATACCAATGTGGACCGCAAAACGACGCTGCATACGGACGGCGCGCAGCACTACAAATACCAGATGCCGAACCATGAAAGTGTCGATCACGATAAGACTTTCGCCCGCACAACGGACACTGGCGAGCGCGTCCATACCAATTCAGCGGAAGGCTATTTCTCGATCTTCAAGCGTGGGCTGGTGGGCACCTACCAGCACATGTCCGCGCAGCACCTTCATCGCTATCTGGCAGAGTTTGATTTCCGCATGAACCACCGCGTGAAACTGGGCTATTCCGACGATATGCGGGCCGACGCAGCGCTCAAAGGGATTGTCGGAAAGCGGCTCACCTATAGGAGTCCTGACGCAGCGTAAGACTGTGCGGCAACAAGCGGCCGCCTTCATCCGTTGGCGGCGCCGAAACGGCTTTTCTGTCGAACACCGCAAGCGCCCCCCGTGGAAACGTTGGTTTAGGAAACGTAGGGCATTCGAGAACGAATCACCTTAGAATCAATGGGGAACGGTGACTGGAATCACCGTCCCCCGCGCCTCGCGGCTTTTTCGG
>DATAVW010000133.1:0-28893 GCA_036267515.1 Rhizomicrobium sp. | reverse complement strand
CCAAAGCGGTTGCGGCTGTGACGCTCAGCCTCGCCAACGATGGCTCGCTCGGCACGCAATAGCGAACCGCAAGGCTCGCATGCCGAAATTGCTCTGCACCCAAAGGGCAACACCGAATTAGAACCGGCAGTGCGTCTCGCCAAGCGGAGCAGCCATGTACACATTGATCGTCGGCACCAAAGAGTGGTCGAGCTGGAGCTTGCGGCCGTATTTGGCGCTGCGCGCCGTCGGTGTGCCCTTCCAGGAAGAGGTGATCCGGCTGCGGCACGATTCCACCACGCAAGAGGTCCAGCGCCGCTCGCCGTCCGGCCGTGTTCCGCTGCTGAAAATCTCGGAGAACGGACGCGAGCAGACGATCTGGGACAGCCTCGCCATTTGCGAAACCTTGGCCGAACGCCATCCGGACGCGAAACTCTGGCCTGATGATCCGTTCCTGCGCGCTGAAGCGCGCGCCTATGCGGCGGAAATGCACTCAGGATTTCCGGATTTGCGCGAGCAATTGTCGATGGAGTTCGTGCGCCGCCTGCCATTACCAGAGTTGCGGGAACCTACGGGGGTGCAGATCGCGCGGATCATTGCGGCGTGGACGGAAGCGCTGGAGGGCCATGGCGGCGACGGCGGCTTTCTGTTCGGACGCTTTTCGATCGCCGATTGCATGTATGCACCCGTGGCTTCGCGCTTTCGCACCTATGGCGTGCCGGTACCGGGAATCGTGCAGACCTATTGCGACCGCGTGTGGTCGATGCCGGCCATGCAGGATTGGGCCAAGGCCGCCCAGCAGGAAGTGGATTCCGGCCTCGCCTGATCGTTCATTGGCGGCCACATTGCGCCTGCTCCCCGCACCTGATTGAATTTGGGCGGGAGTATCGGGGGCTCATCGATGGCAATGGAAGCCGCGGCGCGGCTCGGACCACAACGCCGAACGCCGTTCGCGCCCTATCACAAATGGGATCGCAACTTCTTCCTCACCTATGCGGCGCTGCTCTGGCTCGGCATCCTGGGCGGGTTCGCGCCGGAGATCGTGCAGCATATCGCACAGCACAAGCCGCCATTTCCGCTCATCGTACATGTACATGGTGCCGTCTTCGTGGGCTGGCTGGCAGTGTTGACGGCGCAGATTCTTCTCATCCGGCAGGGGCGTCCGGATCTTCACCGCAAGCTGGGTGTGGCAGCCATGTGGCTTGCCGGTCTGATGGTGATTATTGGGCCCGCCACGGCGTTCTACATGCAGCGCTACCATTGGGGTACGCCCGAAAGCGATCCGCCATTTCTTGCCATTCAGCTGACGGACATCATTGCCTTTGCCGGACTGGTGTCGGCCGCATTCGCGTTCCGCAATCAGGCGGCCGCGCACAAACGATTGATCCTGCTTGCCACGCTTTACATCAGCGATGCCGGATTTGCCCGCTTGTTCGGCGGCGATGTGCATGGCCTGCTGGGCAATGGCTTCTGGCCCTTTCTCGCGGTGGCCTATCTTGCGAACGATCTTCTGGTGGCAGGAATGGGCGCTTACGATATTGTCACCCGCAAGCGATTATGTCCGGCCTACGTATGGGCAATTGCATGGATAGCGTTCTGGCAATGCACCGCCTCGTTTCTGTACCACAGCCCGGCATGGAAAACGGTGGCGCTGCGGCTGATCGGGCACTGAATCCGAAGGCTCAAACGGGGCAACATCGCGGTGCAGGAGGATACGCGTGCACGCGCTAGATGCGTGGGACAGCTTTTACGTCATCGTCGGCTCGGCGGCCGGCGCGCTGATCGGCTTGCAATTCGTCGTCATGACACTGATGGCGGAGCGGCCCTCAGCGCGCGTGGCGGAAGCGAACGCCGCCTTCGGCACTCCAACCGTGGTGCATTTCGCTGCCGCGCTTCTGCTCTCGGTGCTGTTGCGGGCGCCATGGCCGGCAATGGATTACGCCGCCGTCGCCAGCGGTGCAGTGGGAGCGGGTGGGCTCGTCTACGCGCTCGTCGTGACGCGCCGCATGCGCGTGCAAATGGCCTATGCGCCCGATATCGAAGACTGGCTGTGCCACGCGGCCATGCCGCTGGTGGCGTATGCCGTGCTCATAGCTTCCGCATTCTGGGCCGCCTCGCACACGCAGGCAGCGCTGTTCGGCATCGGGGGCGGTGTGTTGCTGTTGCTTTTCGTGGGCATTCACAACGCCTGGGACTCGGTCGCCTTCACGGCGTTGGTGGTGCGAGGCAAGGAACATCGCGAGCCACCGAAAGACGCTAACCGATCCGCAAAGTGATCAGTGGCTTCAAAGCCGAAGCCTTTGGCTATGGCGGGGTTCACCGCTGCGTGAGGGCACGCTGCGGCAGCGGCAGCGGCAACAGATGATGTGCGCAAACGTTTACTCTCCAGCGAGGGGTCGGAACGAAACGACCACGGAGAGAATGATGGAAACGAAAAAGTTCAGGATCGCGGCCTTGGCTGCAGGGTTGGTTGGTGCGGCCGCTCTGGGTATCACCACCGCTCCGGCCACGGCGCAGATGCGCGGCGGTGGCATGCACGGCAGCGCAGGTGGAATGCATGGTGGATTCCACGCCGGCGGCATGCGTGGCGGCTTCCGCAGCGGCGGCTGGCATGGTGGCAATGGGTGGCATGGCGGCAATTGGCACGGAGCGTGGCACGGCCGCACGGCCTGGAATCGCGGCTGGCGAGGCCATGGCGGTTTTTGGCGGGGGGGCCGCTGGTATCCGGGTTGGCGCGGCGGCGTGGCGGTCGGCTTCTATGGCGGTTGGCCGTATTACGATCCGTACTACTACGGCTACGGCGCCTACCCGTATGGCTACGGTAGCGCTTACGACTATTGCGACGATCCGAACTATGCCGACGATGACGAGTATTGCGGCTACTGACCATCGACCCGAGCGCCCTAAGGGCGCTCGGGCCCTTTGAACTCGGAATATTCCATAAAGGCGTAGCCTGCAGATCGTTCTAACCAAGCCACTGACATTGCTTGATATTTTGAGCCAAGCTGGCCGCGACAGGCTATTCGCGCCGCTCACTTAACCTATGCGAAAATTGCACTACCAAATTCTTCACCGGAACACTATCTTCTGAACGCTGAACAGTGAAGGAGATATTTACATGAGCAGATTGTCCTCCATCGCGTTTGGGGCCGCCGTGGCGCTGCTCTCTATCGGCCTTGCTTATGCGGATCCGACGGTCACCGGCCGCTGGAAGCTGAGCGTGGGTGTGAATGATGATCCATGCGTCGTCACGCTCGCCACCGATCCCGGCTCCGATAGCGCGGGCACCGCCAGCTCTACCGGTGATTGCAATGGCGTGACCTTCGAACACTGGAAGAGCGTGGGCGACAGGCTGCAGCTCCAGCAGAGCAACGGCACCCTGATCGCCTGGCTGCACCCCAAAAACGGCGCCTTCGAAGGCAAGCGGATTTCCGACGGCAAGATTGTGGCCCTGAATCGCTGATCGACCGGATTTCACAAGCTCCCTGAACTTGGGCCGCGCACCGGGCGCGGCCTTCTTTTTGGTGCCTATATACAAAAGTGACCTAACCATGCGGTCGGCGCGGGTCCAATCCCCGCTATTGAAACTAGCGCCACCCCTAACGAGTTCTTAGGATGTTCCTGTGATAAAAACTGGGAGATTTCGCACGGAGTTCGAATGTTCTGTAGACTTGGGCAGCGCTTTGGGAGATGGCTATATGTCTATGCAATAGTGTCCGATTTACTTGACTGCTTCTCTGAAAAGCTCAGTGGGCTCTCATGAGTGGCCGCGTGCTCTGCATCTCTGCCAGCCAGCTGTCGAGTTACTATCACGGAATGTCGGACGCGGCGTGGTTTTGCTCACAACCCTTCACGTACATTCTGAACGACTAGGTTTTGCAGGTGCCCTTTACCGCGCGGGATATGAAAGGCGCGAAGTTCGCCGCCGCGCTGTAACACGCCAGCTACCATTTCTTTGCCAGCGCCGCCTGCCATTCCCTTCCGACGCTTGCTCTTGGGCCTGTTGGCTTCCTTGCCCCCGATGAACGTCTCGTCGGCCTCGACAAAGTTCTCCAGCGGGCCATTGAACGACTTGGTTTCAGCGGCCTTGCGGAGCCTGTGGAGCATGAACCACGCGGTTTTCTGAGTGACCTTCAGGTCCTTCGCTAACTGGGTGCTGGCGATGCCCTTCTTGTGCGAGGTGATCAGCCAAATGGCCATAAGCCACGTTCGCAGGGGGATTTTGGAACCCTCAAAGATGGTGCCGACCTTGATGGAAAACCGCTGGCTGCAGTCTCCGCACTTGTGGGTCCGCTTGTCCGCGAAGTGATAGACCTTGGTGGACCCGCAGTAAGGGCAGAACTCGCCGTCCTTCCAGCGGATGGCGGTGAAATGGTCGATGGCCGCCTGCTCATCGGGTATAGCCCCTACTAGTTCAATCAGGCTGTTAAATTCGGCCATGGCCCCCATCCCCTAAGGTAGGCCAAGTATATAACTTCATTTTCCGGTTAGGTCAAGCACGTATATAGGCACCTTCTTTTTTGCTTGCGCCATTGCGCGATCATGCGCGTTGCCCCCGCCCGTCTGCTTGGCTAAACCCCGAGGTTTCGGGCCGCTGGGGACGGTCCTCTCCACCTCAGGGAAGCTTGCCCATGAAAGAGCTCGATCATTTTATCGCCGGCCAGCATGTGAAGGGCACGTCCGGCCGCTTCGGCGACGTGTTCAATCCTGCCACCGGCGAGGTGCAGGCGAAGGTCGCGTTCGCCAGCCGCGCCGAGGTGCGCAAGGCCGCGGAAGCCGCGCTGAACGTTTTTCCTGAATGGTCAAGCGTCAACCCGCAGCGGCGCGCCCGGGTGATGTTCAACTTCAAGGCGCTGGTCGAAAAGAACATGGACGAGCTGGCGCACCTGCTTTCGTCCGAGCATGGCAAAGTGCTGGCGGATTCCCGCGGCGACGTGCAGCGCGGGCTGGAGGTCATCGAGTTCGCGTGCGGCATCCCGCATCTGCAAAAGGGCGAATACACCGAAGGTGCGGGCCCCGGGATCGACATCTATTCCATGCGCCAGCCGCTGGGCGTGGTGGCGGGCATCACGCCGTTCAACTTCCCCGCCATGATCCCGATGTGGATGTTCGGCGTGGCGATCGCCTGCGGCAATACTTTCATCTGCAAGCCGTCTGAAAAGGATCCGAGCGTGCCGCTGCGCCTGGCCGAACTCATGATGGAAGCCGGCGCACCGGCAGGCGTGCTCAACGTCGTCAACGGCGACAAGGAAGCAGTGGATGCCATCCTCACCGATCCCGATATCCAGGCGGTGAGCTTTGTCGGCTCTTCGGCGATCGCCGAGTACGTGTATTCGCAAGGCACGGCGCACGGAAAGCGCGTGCAGGCGATGGGCGGCGCCAAAAACCACGCCATCATCATGCCGGACGCCGACCTCGATCAGGTGACGAACGAATTGATCGGCGCGGGCTACGGCTCGGCCGGCGAACGCTGCATGGCGATTTCGGTTGCCGTGCCGGTCACCGACAAGCTCGCCGACGCGCTGGTCGAGAGACTCAAGCCGCGGGTGGAATCGTTGAAGGTTTCCACCCCCACCGATCCGGAGGCCGCTTACGGTCCGCTGGTGACAGCCGCTGCCCGCCAGAAGGTGATGGACTACATCGATCTCGGCGTGAAGGAAGGCGCCGAACTGGTGGTGGACGGCCGCAACTTCAAAATGCAGGGTTATGAGAACGGCTTCTATCTGGGCGGCTCCCTCTTCGATCGCGTCACGCCGGAAATGAAAACCTACCAGGAGGAAATCTTCGGGCCGGTGCTGCAAATCGCCCGCGCGCAGGATTTCGACGAAGCCATCCGCCTTCCTTCGGCGCACCAGTACGGCAACGGGGTCGCCATCTTCACCCGCGACGGCGATGCCGCACGCGAATTCACAGCCAGAGTGAAGGTCGGCATGGTGGGCGTGAACATTCCGATTCCCGTGCCGCTCGCCTATCATACCTTCGGCGGCTGGAAGCGGTCAGCTTTCGCGGATGTGAATGTGCACGGGCCGGAAGGTGTGCGCTTTTACACCCGCATCAAGACAGTGACGCAGCGCTGGCCCAAGGGTGGCGTGCGGGAGCATCCCGATTTCGTCATTCCGACGATGAAATAGATTCTTTTCAGGGGCGTTGAATGTCGCAGACTTTAGAGCCGCGCACGCGCAGGTGGCTAACGTGGGAATGGCGTGCCGCGCTCATCACCATTGTGGGGGGCGCCCTCGTCGCGCTCGCGGTCATCGCTTACATTCACTTTACCACGCCCTCGCCGGAGCAGATCGAAGCGGCACGGCGCGCCAAGGTGACCACTGTTGTTAAGACCGCAGCGGAAGTGTGCACGCAAGCTCTGGCGGCGGCGAAGAATTACGGCATCGTGCCAAATTATGCTGCAGTCGCGACGCCCTTTCCCACGGCAACGCAGGTGCAGGGGCGCTACGCATGCGCCGGGGCCACCCATGTGGCCCGCTATGTGATCGCCGTCGATCTGATGTGCCGCGAACTCAAGAACCCGCGATGCGTTGCGCTGTATAGCGTTGTTCAGCCCGACGGCACCGTGCTCTATCGCCGCCGGAGATAGCGTCGCTGGACTACTTCAACCCGCCCAACCGGCAGATGTGATTCCATTCCGTGGCGTTCACCGGCTGCACCGAGAGCCGCGAATATTTTACCAATACCATCTCCTTCAGCGCGGGATCTGCCTTGCACTGTGCGAGTGTCACGGGATCGGGCAGGTCGCGCACGGCCTTCACATCCACCAGACCGAAGCGGCCGGTCTCGTCGGTGGGATCTTTGCGGTATTCGCTGATCACCTCCACGATGCCGACGATCCGCTTCTCCTCGCCCGTGTGATAGAAGAAGCCGAGGTCGCCGTTCTTCATTTCTTTCATGTTGCGCGCTGCCTGCCAGTTGCGCACGCCGCTCCAGGGCTCGCCCTTGCTGCCGCGGGTTTTCTGCATCTCCCATGAGAAGGCTTCCGGCTCCGTCTTGAACAACCAATGCCTCATGTGCGTCCCCGTTTCAGAACGTCATCCCCGCAGGATTGAAAGTGAGTTTCCATGGCCGCACCTCGGAGTGCGCGAACAATCCCGCTTTCACATACGGATCGTTGGCGTGCCACGCTCTTGCCGCGTCGATGTCTTCGGCTTCGAAGATAATGAGGCTGCCGGCCATCTCGCCCTTTGCATCCAGAAACGGTCCGCCGAGCTTGATCACGTTGGTGTCCCGCGCATAGGCGAAGTGTGCCTCGCGCGTTGTCATACGCAAGGCGAGCGAATCCGGTTTGTCGATTGCGATGATGGCGAAGAGCATGGCGTCTCCTATTCGGCTTTGAGCGGACGGGACATCAGGAGCGGCACGGCAGTATCGAGCGCAAGCCTGCCTTCGAGAATGGCAGATGTCGTTTCGGCAATCGGCAATTCCACGGCATGGCGCTGAGCACGGGCCACCAGCGCGGGCGCGGTTTCAACGCCCTCAGCCAATGGATGTCCACGGGCGTCTAGCTCGGCGCGGGTTGCTCCTTTACCGATCGCAACACCGAACGCGAAGTTGCGGGAGGTGCCGCTCGTTGCGGTCAATACCAGATCGCCCAAACCTGAAAGTCCCATCAGCGTTTCGCTGCGCGCGCCGAGTACTTCGCCCAACCGGCGCAGTTCCGCGAAGCTGCGTGCCAGCAGTGCCGCGCGGGCGCTTTCGCCCAGCCCCATGCCATCCACGATTCCGCAGGCGATGGCGTAGACGTTCTTCGCGGCACCGCCGAGCGCCACGCCAATCACATCGTCAGAGGCATACGGGCGAAAGCTGCCATGACCAACGGAGGCCTGAAGGCGCTGCGCGGTTTGTATCGGCGCGGCAACCGTGACGGCGGTCGGCAGTCCGTTTGCCACGTCTCGCGCAAAAGACGGTCCAGAAAGAACTGCGACTTGTGCGGGCGAAAGAAATTCTGCCAGCACTTCGCTCATCAGCTTTCCGCTGCTGCGCTCGATGCCCTTGGCGCAGACCACGACAGGCAGGCCATCGCGCAGATGGGGCTGCAGTGCCGATAACGCCGTTCGTACATGTTGCGCTGGGACGACCAGGAGAATTGTTTCGGTGGCCGCGGCTTGCGCGAGATCTGCGGTCGCCGAAATTTTCGCGGGTAGCGGAACGCCGGGCAAAAACATCGGATTTTCGTGGCGGCCAGCAATGGCTTCCACCACCTCCGCTTTCCGCGTCCAGAGCGTCACCCGCCGGCCGGCCCGTGCGGCGGCAATCGCCAGCGCGGTACCCCAGGCGCCAGCGCCGATGACACCGATATGATCGTAAACCTCTGAATTTATGGACGTCTCGCTCAAGGTTCCCGATCCTGCCGCACTTGCGAAAATTGAATCGTTTGTTGATTGTTCAGGATGCAGTGCCTACCTTTGAGGAAAATAACAATAAGCCGGGCGAAGGAAACAGGCCGATGCTGAAGGACGCCGCGCGTCACAGAATCATTTACGCCGCAAAATGCCGCTTTTCCCATTTTGGCTATGGCAAGACGACCATGGCGGAAGTGGCCGGCGATTGCGAAATGTCGCCTGGCAATCTCTATCGCTTTTTTCCCGGCAAGCTCGACATCGCCGAAGCGATCGCAACTGAGGATTACGAGCGCCATCTGGAACATCTGCGGAAGCTGGCCTTGGCGTCCGGCCGGAACGCGCGCGAGCGGCTGCACGATTTGCTCTTCGAAGAACTGCGTCGCACCTACACCAAGCTGGAGAAGGATCCGCGTGCGCTGGAAATGGCGCAGGTGATTGCGCACCAGCGGCCGCAATTCGCCAACTGGATGCTGGCCAACGAACGCAAGATTCTGGTCGAGCTGCTCGAGGAGGCGGAGCGGAGCGGCGAATTCATGCCGCCGGGTGAACGAGAAGAGATCGCTGAAATGATCCAATCGGCCACCATGAAATTCCGCTATCCGCAATTGTGGTCTAAGCTGACCTTGCCGAAGCTGGAGCGGGAACTCGAAGGTGTGCTTCGCCTTTTGATCGAAGGCCTCTGCCCGCGCGCTGCGGCTCGCGCGCAAACGGAACGGCAGACAGCTGCTTGATTGTCAATTCACCAAAAACCGATGCCGGGAACTGCCCATGCGACTCCTGCCCACTGCTGCTGCACTCGCGATTGTGCTTTCTGCGACAGGCGTTTCCGCCGATTTCAGCAAGCAGGAAGCCGCAGATCTCGACCGGCTGAGCGATTCCCTCAACACCATTCACAGTCTGAAGGCCGAATTTACGCAGATTGATCCCAACGGCGCGGTCGAGGAGGGCGAAGCTTACATTCAGAAGCCCGGAAAAATGCGCTTTGAATACAAGCCTCCCAGTACCGTGTTGGTAGTAAGCGACGGCATCGATGTCGCTGTCTTCAACAAGAAGCTCAACACGGCCGACCGCTATCCCCTCGCCAGCACGCCGCTCAACCTTCTGCTTTCCGATCACGTGAATCTGCAAGGAAATCGCAATGTGATTGGCATTGACCACAGGCCAGGCGAGATCGTGGTTCACGCGCGCTCCAATGACCGCCGGGCGACCGGCAACATCACCATCGTGTTCTCCGATCCGGGGCTCGCGCTGAAGCAGTGGACGGTGGTGGACGCGCAAGGTCTGGCGACGACCGTGACCTTGCACGATGTGCAGACCGGTGTGACGCTGCAGCCCGAACTGTTTCTGACGCATGGCTGAGCGTGCATGTGGAGAGATTGCTAACTGTTTTGCAGCAACCTCTAATCAGCAAAACGAATCCCGGTAGTTGAATGCGTCTGCCCATCGTTGGAATTCCCTGTGATGATCGAATGCTCGGCCCTCACCCGTTCCATGTGGCGGGCGACAAATACATCCGCGCGGTGCGGGAAAGCACGAGCGCTGTCCCACTGCTGATCCCGTCGCTTGCAACCCCCATTCCGCCAGAAGAACTGTTGGCGACGCTTGACGGGCTGCTGTTCACGGGCTCGCCTTCGAATGTCGCGCCGCGTCAATACAAGGGGACCGCACCGCGCGAAGGCGTTCTTCAGGACGAAAATCGCGATGCTACCACCTTGCCGCTTCTCAAGGCCGCTATTGCGGCAGGGACGCCGACGCTCTGCCTCTGCCGCGGGTTTCAGGAACTGAACGTGGCCATGGGCGGTAGCCTGCATCAGCATGTGCAGGAGCTGGAAGGCCGGCTGGATCATCGCGAAAATCTCAGCGCGCCCCTGGACGAGCAATACGGCCCGGCGCATGAGGTTCGGGTTCTCGAAGGCGGGCTGCTGGCCAGCATCGTGCGCGAACGCCAGTTCCAGGTGAACTCGCTGCATTCGCAGGGAATTGATCGTCTCGCCCCGCCGCTGCACGCGGATGCCATGGCGCCGGATGAAACGGTCGAGGCGGTCTCTGTCCCGGAAGCGAAGGGTTTTGTGCTGGGGCTGCAATGGCATCCGGAATGGCGGTGGTCGGAGAACTTCGTCAGCCGCCAGATTTTCGGTGCCTACGCCGAAGCGGTTCAGCAATACGCCCGCCGCCGCTAGGCATCTTACGACGATTTCACGCGCGCGTTATTGCTGCATCGTTGGGACCGATTACACAGGCGAATGCGCATGCCCAACCGCCGGAACGCCATTCAGCGATTGTCGCCAGTGTTTCTGGCGAGCACACTTTTCTTGGGGCTGTACGGCTTCAAAGCGCCAGAACCGGCGCGCACGCCGCCGCCGGCCACCCCCCGTCCGCCGGTTTCGGTCGTTTCGGCAACTCTGAAGGTTCCCGGCAACGAGATCGTGCGCATGCTGAACGAGCGGACGCGCTCGCAGCTGGCGCGCCTCGACAACCAGCAGGTCAATTGCCTCATTCAGAAATGCCAGCTCGACCTTGTGGCGGTGCGTACCGGCGACATCACTGGGCACGCGACCGGCGCCGGCATGCAGCTCGAGCTTCCTTTCGCGCTGCAGGCTCATCTGGATGTGCATTCGAAGCTTCTCGGCAATGGGGGCGACGCTGCGGCGCAGGGGCTGGCGTCCGCCACCACCCAGTTATCGCTCACGCCGGAGTGGCATGTTGCATCGCATACACAAGGAGACGTTCATCTTTCCAACGCCAAGCTCCGTATCGGCCCGCTCAAAATGAGCGTGGCGCAATTGTGGAACGGCACGGAGGACAAGCTCTCCACGCCGATCTTCAAGATGATCGACAAGCGCATCTCGGCAGCGTTCAAGCTGCACGGGCAAGTCGATCACCTGTGGCACAAGCTGCATCAGCCCATTAAAGTGGGGAAAGATCCCCAGTCCTGGCTGGTGCTGTCGCCGGAGCGGCTGCGGGTAACGCCGCTCACAACGGTTGATGGCGCCTTGGTGATTTCCGTAGCGGCCGACGTCCGCGGCCATGTCGTGGTGGGCAACGCGCCCGCCATACCCGACACCCCGCCGAAACTTCCCGCGCCGGAAGCGCTGGATGCGCCATCGAACCGGTTCGAGGTTTCCCTGCCGGTCACGCTTTCCTATGGCGATGCAGCCCGGGTCGCGATGCAGCACCTCGCAAAAAAGCCGCTCCATATCGGCAAGGCGCAGGTGCGGATCGGCAAGCTGCAGATCCTGCCGTCCGGACGGGACCTCGTCGTGGCCGCGGAATTCTGTGTACCGCAGGCGTGGGACTTCACCCATCTGCTCGATTCCTGTGGCCAGGGCTATCTGCGTGGCACACCGCAATTCGACCCAAAAGCCAGCAGCATCCGTATCAGCAATCTGCATTACGATATCGCGACAGAAAATCTGATGCTGCACCTCATGCGTGCGCTTGCGGGCAATGAACTCGGGAAAGCGCTGGAGCAGAACCTGGTGTTCGACGAATCGAAACAGATCGCCAAGCTGAAGAGCGATATCGTGGCTGCGCTTGCCAAGCCGCAAGGTCGCGGCATCGCGCTTACCGGCAAAATCGAATCTTTTGGTGAGCCGAAAGTCTCCTGGACGAAGGACGGCTTCCTCGCCCTGCTGACGGCGAAAGGCACGCTGGCTGCCAATCTCAATATGAAGGGCATGCAATAAGCGGAAATAGACAAATGGGGGAAAAGAAATGAATACCAACTCTGAATGCCAGCGGGCAAAGTGCCCGCAAGGGACCGTCCGCCTCCTGCTCGGCGCTGCCGCCCTTGCGTCGGTGGTGCTGCTCGCGCAATCGCTCTCCGCGCGTGCGGAAGTGATCGAGACCACGCCGAACGGCTTTGCCCTTCAGCGTACCATCCATATCGGGGCCACGCCGGAACGTGTGTACGCCGCACTCATCCAGCCGGCCAAGTGGTGGAACTCCGACCACACCTTCTCCGGCAGCGCCGCGAATCTTTCGCTGGACGCGCGTGCCGGCGGCTGCTTCTGCGAAATCTGGAACGGCGGCTCGGTGCAGCATGAGGTCGTGGTGGATGCGGTGCCCGGAAAAACCCTGCGCATGCGCGGTGCACTTGGACCGTTTCAGGCGCAGGGCATGAGTGGCGCGCTGACCTTCAGCATCAAGCCGGCGGGCGATGGCGCCGATCTCACCATGGAGAATGTGGTCGGTGGATTCATGAAGGGCGGGATCGGCAAATGGCCGGCGCTCGCCGATTCGATGCTGGCCGAGCAGATGATCCGCTTCAAACGCTACGTCGAAACCGGCTCGCCGGAGCCTGCACTCAAATAGGAGAACGCCATGACGTGGCAAAGGACTGCAACGGAAGCGCCCGCCATTCTGCAGCAGGGGTGACGTACGCACCCCAGGCGGCATAAACTTCGGCGTCGGGAGAGGTGATGCTGAAACTGCCGCCGCCGGTCTGGGCGCTGATCTATTTGGTTGTCGCAGGCGTGGTGAGTTGGGTTTACCCGTGGCGCGCGCTCCTCGATCTGCGCGTGCTATGGCTGGGCATATTGCTCGTGATCGGTGGATTGGCGCTGGCGCTTTCGGCAGCCACGCTGTTCCGTCGCAAGGGCACGAAGGTCAATCCCACCTCGGAAAGCAATAAACTGCTGGTGACGTCAGGTCCGTTCCATTTCACGCGCAACCCTATGTATCTCGGCCTCAGCACCTTTACCCTCGGCACTGCGCTGTGCGTGGGCTCGCTGCCGATGTTTCTCGTTCCGCTGCTGGTTTTCGCGACCGTCAGTCTCTTTCACATCCCGTTCGAGGAAGCCAGGATGCGCCGCCAGTTCGGCCCGGCGTTCGACGCCTACACCCGCCAGGTCCGCCGCTGGATTTGAGTCGCGCGAACCTGCTATATCTCGGCGCATGACACGGAAGAGCGCTCTCCTTATTCTCTGCGCCCGCATCGGCTACAATCCGCCGTAAGCCGTGGTCCGCGCTGTCGCGTGAGGCCGCCTAGAACGCATCACGCGTTTCGAATCTTCTCCTTTCCACTGCTTATGCGAGGCCGCCATGGTCAGCGAAACGCACAACCTCACCAAGCATTGGCAGGCGCTCGACGCCGCCCACCACGTCCATCCGTTCACCGATACCGCCGCGCTGAACAAAGAAGGTGTGCGCGTCATCACCAAGGCGGACGGTGTTTATCTGTGGGACTCCGAAGGCAGGAAAATCATCGACGGCATGGCAGGCCTGTGGTGTGTGCAGGTGGGCTACGGCAACAAGGAGCTGGCGGAGGCCGGCTGCGAAGCGCTGCGCGTGCTTCCCTACTATAATCACTTCTTCAAGACGACGAACCCGTACACGGTGGAGCTCGCCGCCAAGCTCGCGCAGCTTTTGCCGGACGGGCACCAGCACGTCCTGTTCGCCAGCTCCGGATCGGAAGCGAACGACACGGCGCTCAAGCTGATCCGTTATTACTGGAACTTGCGTGGGCGTCCGGAAAAGAAAATCCACATCAGCCGCGACCTCGCCTATCACGGGGTGACGTTCGCCGCGGCCTCGCTTTCCGGTCTCACGCCGATGCATCCGCAATGGGATCTGCCGCTGCCGGGCTTTGTGAAGGTGCCCACACCCTATTGGTTCGGCGCGAAAGCGGCAGGATATGGCGACATCGATCCGGAAGAATTCGGCGTGCTGATCGCCCGCAAGCTGGAGGATCGCATCCTGGAACTGGGACCGGAACGCGTAGCCTCATTCTCCGCCGAGCCGATCCAGGGCGCTGGCGGGGTCATCTTTCCGCCGGCGACCTATTGGCCGGAAATCCAGAACATCTGTGCCAAATACGACGTCCTTCTGCACGCCGACGAGGTGATCACCGGCTTCGGGCGAACCGGCGAATGGTTTGGCTGTCAGACCTACGCCATCCACCCGGACATCATCAGCATGGCCAAGGGGCTGTCCTCCGGTTACCAGCCGATCAGCGCGGTTTCGCTGGGTGCACGGATGGCGGACACCATTCTCAATGCCAATGAAGATCTGGTGCATGGTTATACCTATTCCGGGCATCCGGTTGCCTCGGCGGTGGCAGTACGGAATCTGGAAGTCATCGAGCGCCAGGGGCTCGTGCCACGGGTGAAGAACAGCATTGGGCCTTATCTACAGCGCCGGCTGCATGAGACATTCGAGCAGCATCCGCTGGTGGGCGAAGTGCGCGGCCACGGATTGCTGGCAGCCATCGAACTCGTGCCGAACAAGCCGGAGCGCACCTTTTTTCCGGAGATCGGCCGCGTCGGCACGCATTGCCGGAACTACTGCTTCGAGATGGGGGTCGTTTCGCGGGCTATCCGCGACACCATGGTGCTGTCTCCGCCGCTCACCGTGAGCGAAGGGGAAATCGAGGAAATCGTGGCCAAGCTGAAGAACGCCATCGATCGCACGGCTCACGATTTCGGGAGGATGTAAGGGGCGCGGCGCGAGACCACCGGCTGTGGTCTGCATGCTTTAGGGGAGGCCGCGGAAAGGCTGGAAAAGCTCCGTAACAAGTTACAAATATGTCACTGTCCAACAGGGAATTCACGAAATTTTTCTAATCAAAGAAATACTTGCAAAGTGTGGCACCGGTGCATAGCTTCCTTGGTGGAAGAGCGATAACCGCCCAGTAGGCACTGCCCCCCGCTCGCACGCTGGGTGGCGCTCTTTCAAAGGATGTCGGTCATCCCCTCCCGGCATCCAGCGCGTAAAAGCGCAGGCGACGCCCGATCAGCCCCCTGATCGGGCGTCTTGCGTTTCTAATGCCCCAAATTTGGGCTAGTACACGCACAAGTTGCATATTAGCTCGCCTTATGCGATGGTGGATATCTGCAATCGCCTCCGCGGTCGCATCACAGGGGGGATTATGAAAAAGACTGTCACGCTGTTGACGCTTGCCTTTCTGGGGGGGGTTTTCCCCGCTTCGGCCAAGCAAAACCTCGATCACACTGCAGATCCGGAATTCCTGCATGTCCTGCTTCAGCAGAAGCTGGACAGTGGAATTCATGGTCGCGCCATCGCGATCGATATCAGACATCCCGGAAGAGCGCTTCGGAACGGGTGGCATTACATCGACGCGCTTCGCTGCGGCTGGTATTCGGATGGCGGCGTCACAGAGTTCTATGCTTATGACGGTTCTTTTGTCGTCTGGGATTTGGGGTTAGCGCCCGGGGATGCCGCTGTGTTGGCGACGGCTCTGGCCGTACCTTGCGTGCACGGCAACAAACTGGGATTCCATATCTACGACGGCGTGCATTACAACAAGACAGAGAGCTTTACCTATCCCTAAGGATTTCTTCGCTTTGTGACTCGCCTCAGCGTGAGGCTTATCCGCCCGATGCCCGGAATGAGGGCAGAGGTGCCCGCCACCACCCGGTCGATGCCGTGATAGGCGAGGCGCGCCGGACCGCCGAACGTCAGCACATCGCCCGATTCCAGCCTGAGCGATTTGGCGGGGCTGCGGCGGCTTGCACCGCCAATGCGAAAGATGGCGCTGTCGCCCAGCGAGACGGACAGCACGGGCGCGTCTATCGCTTCCTCGTCGCGGTCCTGATGTAGCCCCATACGGGCTGGGCCGCGGTACAGATTTACCAGGCAGCATTCTGGCGCCTCGGGGTATTGCGTGGCCGATCTCCACAACCGAAGCAGCAAGTTGGGAATGAGGGGCCACGGCTCGCCTGTTTCCGGATGCGTTTTGCTGTAGCGGTAGCCGTGTTCGTCCGATACCCAGCCGAGTGGTCCAAAATTGGTTTCCTCGACCGAGAACGGCTTTCCCGAAATCGGCATGCGCGGCCGATAGAAGGGCGCGCACTTCGCCAGTTCGAAGATCGTTCGGATAAGTGACTGCTGGGCTTCCGCTGCCAGAGCGCTGCGCCAAAGCAGAATGCCCGGCCCGACTTCAAGCGGCCTATTCTGCATCGCCCTTTGCTGCTTCCTGCACGGCGTGAATACCGCGGAACGCACCGTCCAGCCCGCGCGCTTCCAGCCACGTCTTGAATTGTTCGGGTGTGTAATCCTGAGTGATCCAGTCGCGCACATTTCGTGTACCACAGCGCTCAGCTGCAAAATCCATGAACGACCGCAACCATCGCTGCTGCCGCTTGGGAAAATGCAGGTAGGGCCAGCGCGCGAATTGCGTTTCGGCCTTTGCGCGCGCGCTCCACCCGCGCGTGTGCAGAAGATAGAGCGCCGAGGCGAAACTGGTGCGATCCTGCCCGCCGGAACATTTGACCAATAAGGGCCGCGGCGCCTTATCAAACGCATCCAGCATGTCGAGCAGAATGGCGCGCGACGGCAGCCGCCGCGAATTAAACCGCACGTCGCGATGCGCAATGCCAAGCTCAGCGCACACCCGCGTTTCGTAATTCCACCAACTCCAGCCGGGCTTGGAGCCCCGCAGATTGATCACGCCTCTTATGTCATGCGCTTTGAGCAGCCTCCTCAGAAAACCCAGATAGGCTTGCGAGGAGCGGGCGATCTCGCCCGGCATTACCCAATGAAAATTATAGAGAAGGTCGAGCGGTGTGCGCATCACAGATGCTTCTGCATGCGCACTAGCGGAACCGCCACGCCGCCTGGCGCACGCACCTCAAAGCGTTCCGTCTCGTGGTAGCCGCAGGCGCGATAGAGCGGAAAGCCAGCAAGCGTCGCCACAAGTTCGACGCGGCAAAATCCCGCTGCTGTCGCTTCATTTTCGCAATGCGTGAGGATCGCGCGGCCAATTCCGCGCCGTGCATGGTCGGGATGTGTGTACATGGCGCGGACGCGCGCGGCTTCCGTGTTGGGATTCAGAGGCCGCGCGTCGCGATACATCCAGTGATCGCCACCGAAATGCGTCGCACGCCGGCTCCAGCCTCCGCAGGCGAGTAGCGCGCCACTCTCTTCCACCACAAAGTATGTGCCATCGGTGATCAGTTCCGTATCCACACCCATGATTTCAAAGGACGCCCGCACTTGCGCCGGTGAAAGGAACGGCAGAAGCAGCTCGTCGATCGCGCGGCTCATCAGCACCTGCAGCGCGCCGACATCCGCTTGACAGGCCTGCCGAATAGCGAACGGCGCGGGGAGAGCCATGCGACCGCTATAGCGCAGCCTCGCCCCCATCGCGAAGGGATGCCTCGAATCTGGCGCCGCGAAAATTTTAGACGAAACCATCTTTACTCTACAGAATTACTCGTGTTTACTTGCGCCGCTCGGAGGTACCAGCCATGTCCAAGTCTCTGCTCGAAATTGCGCCTCTGTCTCCCACCCTTGGCGCACGCGTAACCGGTCTCGATCTTGCCAAGCCCATCGGCGGCGAGGCGATTGCCGAGATCCGGCAGGCTCTGCTGAAGCACGAAGTGCTTTTCTTCGAAGATCAGAACCTCACACCGCAGCAGGAACGGGACTTCGCCGCGCGTTTCGGCGAGCTGCACCTTCATCCAATCCGTCCGAGCGTGCCGGGGACGCCCGAAGTTCTGGTGCTGGACAATCAGCCTTCGAGCGACACCGACACCGGCGCATGGCGGGCAGACGTGACCTTTATTGAAACACCCCCGATGGGGTCAGTGCTCTATGCCCGCCATGTGCCACCCGAAGGCGGCGATACGTTGTGGTCGAGCATGCGCGCCGCCTACGCGGCACTATCGCCCAGCCTGCGCGCCTTCCTCCAGCCGCTCGATGCCGAACACGATTTCACACGCTCGTTTCCCCCCGATCATTTTGCGAGCCTGAAAGTCGGCATCGAGCGGTATGCGTGGGCGCGGCGCGAATATCCGCCGGTTACACATCCGCTGGTGCGCACGCATCCGGAAACCGGGCACGACGCGCTGTTTGTCAATTCCGGATTCACCACGCGCATCCTCGGGCTGACGAAAGCGGAGAGTTGCAAGGTCCTGGAACTCATCTCGGAACACATTCAGCGGCCGGAATTCGTCATCCGCTGGCGCTGGAAAGCGAACACGCTTGCCTTCTGGGACAATCGCGTCACGCAACACTATACGGTGGACGACTATCAGCCACACAAGCGTGTGATGCACCGGGTCACCATACTGGGAGATCGGCCGTTCAACCGCTCGCGGCTGAAACTCGCGGCGGAATGATCAGGCAGCGAGCAGAACCAGTTCGCCTTCCTCTTCCGCGCCCGGTGAGAGGCCGGAGGGCTCGGCGAATGGCGGCCAGTGAAGGATGCTCAGATGCCCGCGAGCATCTTCCACAAGCGCCGTGCAGCTCTCCACCCAGTCGCCGTCGTTGAGGTAGAGAACGCCTTCCATCTGTTCCATCGCAGCCTGATGAATGTGCCCGCACACCACCCCATCGAAGCCGCGTTCACGCGCCTCGCGCGCCACCGCTTCCTGGAACCGGCACACATATTCGACTGCGTTCTTTACCTTGTGCTTGAGGTAGGCCGAGAGCGACCAGTACGGCAGTCCGAGAGCGCGGCGTACGGCGCTGAAGATCTCGTTCAGCTGCAGCGCCGCGGTGTAGGCGCTGTCGCCCAGATGGGCGAGCCACTTGGCATAGGCGATGACGCCATCGAACTGATCGCCGTGCACGACAAGCAACGATTTGCCGTCTGCCGTTTCGTGCACCGCTTCGCGGGCGATCTCGACGCCCGCTATGTTGCGGCCGCAGTATTCGCGAAAGGCTTCATCGTGATTGCCGGGCACGTAGATGACCCGCGCGCCTTCATCCACTTTGCGGAGAATTTCGCGCACCACCCGGCTGTGGGCTTCGGGCCAGAGCCAGCGGCGCTTGAGGCGCCAGCCATCCACGATGTCGCCTACCAGGAACAGGGTGTCACAGGAATTCCGGGCAAGAAAATCGGCCAGCGCTTCGGCCTTGCAGGCCCGCGTGCCGAGATGGACATCGGAAATGAAGATGGTGCGATGGTTTCTGTTTCGACGATTGCCCGCAGGCCCGGATGGAGCCCGTGGCAAGGCTGCAGAATTCGCATTGAGGTTTCCAGCGGAGGGCCAGAAGAACGCATTACGCATCGGGAACTCCGGTCGTAACGCGGGCGAGCCACCCGCGAATCGGCTGGTTCTCATGCTCCTTGTATGGCGACGCTTCACGACTCGCGTATGACGGCCGGATGATGGTTCGGTGAATGACGCTTGGCCCAACATCTAGTAGCTGACTGGGCACGAAGCTCCTGCAGGAGCGGGCCTGCTCTGCCGTGTTGTTACAATGCGCAGGGACACCTTGCCTGCAGCACTGCCTTCTTGGGCGGGTTCTCCCTGCGTAAGGCAGTTCTTCCCGGCGGCTTTTTTGCCCTGAGGCCTTGAGAAGAACCGCCTCGGACGGTTGACTGCGGCGGGATGGATCGTTTGATAAGCAATGCGAAGATGAGGGCCCGAGCCGTGAAATACGAGATTGATTTCCAGTTTCTGCCGAAAGGCGCCACCCAGACAGAGGATATAGGCGGGATCGCCGACCTGGTGATGGGAGAAGAGGCAGGATTCGGCCTGATCCCGGCGATCGGGGATTATGTGGACATTCCGCGCAGCCGCATGGGTGAGCGAGAGAATTATCGAGGCAAGGTGGTCCGCCGCATGTTCCGTTACGTGCTCGGTTATTGCTACGTGCGGATTATCATCGAGGAATGCGACGCGCAGACTTGGTCAGACTGCCGGTAGTGCAAAACGTCCTATTTCGCGATTATTCCGCGGCGAAGCGTATACCTCCCTGCGGCCGCAGCACATCGAGGTGGATGCCGACGAGTTCGCCGAACACAGACAACAGCCTGCGGCGAAGTTCGGAATAGCCGGCGGTCACCTCAAGGCGGTCTTCGTCCAAGTATAGAGACCGGTTCACCTCAACCTGCAGGGCATGTGTGCCTCTGACCGGTTCGCCGTATAGGTGAGTTGTATAGCCGCCAGCATAAGGCACATTGCGGCCCACGGTAAATCCCCTGGATTGGAACAGCTCTTCTGCCTTCCGCAGAAGTACGGGCGATGCCGCGGTGCCATAGCGATCCCCTAACACGATGTCCGGTGTTCCGGCCGTCGATGGCATGGAATGACAGTCGATCACCACGACGGCATCGAAACGGGCACGCGTTTCCTGTACCAGCGATGACAGGGCTGCGTGATATCGCCGATGCAGACGCGACAGCCGATCCTCTGCTTCGCTCGCCGGAAGCTTCCCCCGATAAATTTCCGCACCATCGCGGACGATTCTGGGAATGACGCCCAGCCCGGCATTCACCCGCGCGCTTGCTTGGTCGATTGGCCCGCTGAGCGGGCCTTGAAACATGGCCTGATCCAGTTCGCCCGGCGCGCGGTTCGCATCCACATAGGCGCGTGGAAACCGCGCCACGATCAGCGGTGCTCCGAACTGCACGACATCGCCGAAGAGTTCATCCACATAAGCATCTTCCGAACGTCGCAGCGTGAGCGGGGAAAGCTGACTCTGGTTCAGAAATGTGCGCGGATAGAGGCGTCCGGAATGAGGGGATGCGAAAACGAACGGCGCGACACGTGCGGCCGGTTCAACGACGACAAAAGGCTCCACATGCAACGCTGCCAGCGCGGAATCGAAGGCCGCTGCTCCGGACTCGGGAGATTCCTTCATCATTCCCGTCAGTGGACCATTAGCAGAAGCATCGATCAACACTCTGTTCGACTCGACCATCCGTTAGCCGGCGTTTACGGGTTCACGATTATACGATTTACTCTGGCAAGGGGTCCCGGTGCATGGCTCAAATTTTGTTGGCGGAAGACGACGAGTCGCTGCGGCGGTTCCTCGCGGCCGCCCTTGCCAAGGCCGGGCACGAGGTGGTGGACTTCGGCGATGGCACCCAGGCCTTGGAATGCCTGAAGAAAGCCCGGTTTGACCTTCTTCTGACCGACATTGTCATGCCGGGCATGGATGGCATTGAGCTCGCCAAGCGCGCGGCTGAAATGGATTCAGGCCTCAAGATCATGTTCATCACGGGCTTTGCCGCGGTAGCCCTCCACCCCTCTTCGCAGGCGCCGCGGCAGGCGAAGGTCCTGTCGAAGCCGTTCCACCTGCGCGAAATCGTGCAGGAGGTGGAACGGATGGTCGCTGCCTGATGAATCTTTCGCAAGGTCCGGCATGGCACCGCTGCCTTGCCACTGAGCCGGGCGGAACGGTATAGCACGCGCCAATTCGGGCGGTTAGCTCAGCGGGAGAGCACTACGTTGACATCGTAGGGGTCACTGGTTCGATCCCAGTACCGCCCACCATCTTTTCACCAGGCTGGACACCCGAAAAGCAGAGGGTTCGAAATGAACAAATCCGTTCTCGCGTTGCTGCTGGTGTTGGGATGCGTTCCGTTGGCGTCCTGCAACCAGCAGCGCACCGCTCACAGGGAAGCTGCGCATGAGCGCGACCGCGGCGAGCGCGGCGGCCATGGTGGTCTTCGCAGGGCCTGCGCAGCAGACATGGCCAAATACTGTTCCGGACAAGACCGCGGGCGTGCGCGCCGCGATTGCCTGCAGAGCCACGTCGATCAGCTATCGGCAGATTGCAAGGCGGCGGTGCAGGCGCGCGGTGGACGTCACCGCCGCCGCGATTTCTAGCGTTCCGTTGGTTAGCCGGCGAAGCCGATTTCCGCTTTTTCGCGGCCGGCTTGGCGCCAGCGCGCGACGATGGAATCGAGTTCCTCGCGGCTGAGGTTCGGGGACTTCCAGGATTTGGAAAAGCCCGCATTCAGGTTGCGCGGTACCGCTTTGGCATCAAGATCATCGAAAGTGATCCGCATCGGCATCGCCACGCCTTGTCCGAGGACGATAGCTTCGCGGTCCCCCAGCAAGGGCAGGAAATCGAGCAGATCAATCAGGCCTTCATGTGTGGCGGCGCGCATCACCTGCTGATCGCGCTCGCTCGAAAGGCGCAAGGCGATGGCTGTGCTGCATTGAGAGAGAATCGTCGGATCCAGTTCCGACGGGCGCTGCGTCACCAGCGCCAGGGAAACGGCATATTTTCGGCCCTCTTTCGCAATGCGGGCCAGCGCCTGGCGGGTCGGTCCGAAGTGACCGCGCTCGCCGGCCGGCGCATAGCGATGGGCTTCCTCGCACACCAGCAACGTGGGCAGTCCACCTTTGCTCCAGATGGCAAGATCGAAGGCCAGCCGCGAAATGACGGAAATCACCACATCGAGGATTTCGGCCGGCACGATGGAAAGATCGATCACGGTGATCGGCTTGCCGTCACTTGGCACACGGAAGAGACGGCTCAGGATTTCCGACATCGTGTCTTGCACCGTCAGGCTGCCGAACATGAAATTGTAGCGCTGGTCGGCAACCATGGTTTCGATACGCGTCTTCAGTCTGCGATAAGGCAGGGTGAGCTGTGTACGCTCGAGTTTTCCAAGCTGCTCATCGAGGTAGGCGATCACATCCGACAAGCGAAACGGCGAAGGCGTTTCAACTGTAATGGGGCCATTATCGACGACTTTGCGGACAAGCGCGCTGCGCATGGCGGCCGCCTCATTGTAGCGGCGCTTGGCATACACGACTGCCTCGCCGAGAATTTCGGTCTCGGCGTCGCGATGCTCGTCACCAGTCGTGAGCGCCGCGGACAGTTCCTGGAAATTCAGCAGCCAGAACGGCAGGTTGAAATTGTTGAGATTGATCGACTCTACCCTGTCGCCGAAGGCGGTGAGATATTCATTGTGAATGTCCAGAACGACGATGTGCGCATGCTTGTGATCGTCCAGGATACGCTGGAGAATCAAGGTAAGGGCACAGGATTTCCCCGAACCCGTGCTGCCCACAACCACGAAATGCTTGGATAAGAGATCGTCCACCCGCAGACACGCGGCGACGGCCGGGTCTTGATAAAGCGTACCGACTTTGATGCTGGCGAGCGCCGGCGGCGCATAGACGCGCGTGAGATCGTGCCGGTCCGCCAGAAGCAGGGCATCGCGGATGCTGGGGGGGCTCGTGACACCACGGCGAAACGTCAGCCGCTGGTCCGCGCCGACCGCTAGCACTTCACCGACCAGATCGAGTTCTACCAGCGCCAGGTCCTCGCCCTGGCTATCGCCGGGCGGCATCGGCGTGCTGATGGCGGTGACCAATCCGATTGCGGACGAGACGGGGGTAGCGACTTTGACCAAAGCTCCGATTTGCACCCGCGGGAACTCTCCGCGCGATGCGGATTGGCCGTTGCGTTCGAGAACGGCAACGGCAGACGGGCCGGTCACCGATACGATATGCCCGATCCGCTGCAGCGGCGAATCGGGCACGCCACGCCGCTCGCGGAAGGGCTGGGTGGGAAGCTTGATCGCCGGCTGGCTCATGCTGGAACTCCAATGCGCCGCGCCTCGTCATCGTGCGGCGTGTGACTTCTCGCGGACATCGCGGAATAAATTTGATCGTGGGTATGTGCAGCTGCGGGCGGGAAGGTCAGGAGTGCCGTCGTTCCCACCCCAAATTCGCTCACCATCTGCAGATCGCCGCCGTGCTGCTTGGCAAGCGCCACGGCAATGGGCAGGCCCAAGCCGGTGCCGCCATGGGTGTGAAGATGATCGGAGCGGACCTGGCCGAACGGTTTGAGCGCGATCTGCAATTCTTCCGGGGTCATGCCGGGCCCGGTGTCCGCCACGGCAATGGTAACACCGCCCTGCGGTGTCGGGTGTGCCATCACGATGATGCGGCCGCGATTCGGGGTGAATTTGTGCGCGTTGGATAACAGGTTGATGAGGATTTGCTTTACGCGGCGGCCGTCTATCATCAGGCGGGGCAGTTCGGGCGCGAGCCGGATGTCGAGCCGCTGCTCGCGCTGGTCGATACGTTCGCGCACGAACATGACGCTCGCTTCGATCAGCTCGCGGATGTCACAGCGCCCCAGTGAAAGGCCCGCGGTGCCACTTTCGATCTTCGCGATGTCGAGAATATCGCTGATGATATTGAGAAGGTGCCGGCCTGCCTCCGCAATGTTTCCCGCGTATTCGACATTCTTTTCAGGATGAGCGCCGTTCAGATGCTGGATGAGATCAGAGAAACCGATGATGGCGTTTAGCGGCGTCCGCAGCTCATGGCTCATATTGGCAAGAAATTCGGACTTGGCCCGGCTGGCGAGCTCGGCCTCGACCTTGGCGCTGCGCAAAGCAGTTTCGCGCTGCATGTGCGTGCGCATCTGCCCGAGCGTCTCGCAATAATTTGCGAGCAACGCCACCGGGCGCGCTTGTGATCGCCGGCTGAGCATCTCTGGCCCCTTCATTGAGCGGAGAAACTACCGGCAATTCATTCTGCAACTGTTAAGAGCCCAGCGCCCAGCCGCAGAGAAACACAGCGCGAAGGCCGCGATGGGCCTCTCAGCCTTAATTTACGGTAACCGAAACTGGCGTTGAAGGAATGCCGTTGGCCACGACCTCCAGCTTGCTGGCACCCGTTTCCACGCTGGATGGCACGTCGAAGCTGGTCGAAACGGTCGCGCTTCCCGTCGCCACGCCCATGGTGCTGTGATCGTGCGTGCGCGCGTAGAACACATGGCCGGTCGAGCTGTTGGTGATGCGGACCAGCGGATAATTGGTTGGCTGGTTGTCCTCATCGCCGAAGGCGTTGGCCTGCGAAAGTCCGTTAAACTGCGTTCCGGAGATCGTGTAGGTGGAACCGCGATTGACGCTCGCCGGCGACGAAGTGACGGTCGGGGCCCAGGCGGCCTTGTAGGTGCCGGTGGACTGATAAACCCGATCGCCTGCAATGAGCACCTCACCGGTCGGCAACACCAGTAGCGGGACGTAGATACCGTTGGCACTGAAATTTTCGCGCGTCAGGTTCTTGCCGTCGAATTCGTAGAATTGACCACCATTCGATCCCTCCACGAGAACATTGCCGTTCGGCAGGAGGGAGGCGAATGTGTCCGCTGCCTGATCGCCATTCGGAAAATCCGGCCCCGGAGTCCATTTGCCGGCAGATGGATCGTAAATAGAGGTGTGAGCCGTGTTCTCGCCGTCAGGTATCGCGCCGGCCGCGAATACCGTGCCATCAGGCCGGAGGATTGCGGGACCAACTTCGCCCGGCGGGTCGTAGCACTTGCCTTTTGGGCCGTAGGGAATGCAGTTGCCGCAGCAATTCTGAGGTCCAGCAAGGCTGACGACGGTACTGCCGGCGTCCACCCATTTGCCTTTGTTGGGGAAATAGAGTTCGGACTTGGGAGCGGTCTTCACGTCGAACGTGAGAACCGAACCGTCCGGCATCAAGGTCCAGCCTTCCTCGGCATTGAAATCATCCTTGCCCTTGGAAGGTATTTCCGACCACGCCAGCGTCTTTGGATCCAGCACGAAGTCCGTCTTTTTGAATTTCTCGCCAACCATGAATCTGCCGTCGGCCAGCACCGTTGCAGGCGAATCGCCTATATAAGGCAGCAGGTGTTTGTCTGGCGTGATGTCAGTCCACTTGTCCTTTACCGGATCATAGATTGCGCTTTTGTTGGTGAAGGAGAAGCCGCCGTTCAGGTACTCGCCGCCAGCGAACACCACCCGCCCATCGGCCAATACCGCAGAGGACACATAAAGCGGCACATAGCCTGATGGCAGGCTCGCCACCCGCTTCCAGGTTCCGTTGACATAACTTCCCTTGTTATCCGGTGTAAGCGCGTAGATGTCGTTCTCTGCGTAGCCCTGAACAAGAACGCGGCCGTCGGTGAGCAGCATCTGCGTGAGGGCGCCGTCTGGCGCCGGGTTCGCAAGATTCACCACCGTTTCGGCAGTTGCTGAAACAGAGCCGAGCGCAAAAAGCGCGGCGGCACACAGAGCGCGGCAAAGCATCGGAGATCCCCTCGGAAACTGGAAAACCGGACGCTAGCACTCCTGCGGTCGGTGGCAACAGCCAAATGTGGCAAGCGCATTCGCGAGGCGTTCAATTCTGCTAATATCAGGATGGAAACGGCCGCATGCGATACCGCATCACATTCCTGCTCTGCCTGGCGCTCGCGGCCTGTTCGACGACGCCGCCAAAAGTGAAAGTGGTGTCTGCACCGGTCGGCAACGTCGTCTATTTTCCGAAACTCAGCACGAAGATCACGCCCGCCGCGGCCGCCGTCATCAATCGCATCGCGGCCGAGGCGAATTCGCAGCCCGACATGCTGGTGGAAATCGTAGGGCCGTCCACCAGACTTGTTCCCGGCTACAGTCCTGGGCTGGCCGGCGCTCGTTTTGTGGCGGTTGAGCATGCGCTGGCGGCGGCAGGGGTTCCGGAAAAACACGTCTCCCGCAGTGCGATTGCATACTTTCCCGCAAATCCGGAGGCCTCGGAAACCCAAGGTTTCGAACTTCGTGTCGTGCTGGATGACAAGCCGCGGCCTCCGGAACGCCCGCGGAAGCGTGCAGCGGCAGGGCATGAACACTATATACATTAGGACGCCATAGTTTTCAGAATTGGTGCAGCGGCCGGTGGAATACGCTATGGCGTCGTCCGAGCCCGCTTCGCCGGAACATCAGCCAGCGCAACAGCTTACAAATCGAGATGACAGAGCAATCCCGCCCCAACGCCTTGAACAGAGCCTCGAACGATCTGCTGGAGGCCACTTCGTTCCTCTCCGGCGCCAACGCCGGCTTTGTCGAGCAGCTTTATGCCCAATGGCTGCAGGATCCGGAGTCCGTCGAACCGTCCTGGCGGCAGTGGTTCGCGGAACTTGGCATCGGCGGCGTTTCGCCGGCCAAAAGGCAGCAATCAGAGGTTAAAGCATCGTCATCGGGGCAGGATGCCGAGTTGCTGGGTGCGCTGACCGGGCTGTGGCCGCCGCGCAAGGGCGATTTCTCCGCCGCCGACGCCCGCAGCGCCGCCAAAGACTCGGTGCGCGCCATTCATATGGTGCGTGCCTACCGTGTGATCGGGCATCTCGCCGCTGATCTCGATCCGCTGCATCTCAATCCCAAGCCGCACCTCGCGCAGCTCGATCCCAATTTTTACGGATTCCACGAATCCGATCTTGACCGGCCCATCTTTATCGATGGCGTGCTGGGCCTCGAAACCGCCACGCCGCGGCAGATGGTGAGCATTCTCCAGCGCACCTATTGCGGCCGTATCGGCTACGAGTTCATGCACATCAACGATCCCGAGCAGAAGGATTGGCTGCAGCGGCGCATCGAAGGTCCGGACAAGGAGATTCGCTTTACCCCGGAGGGCAAGCGCTCAATCCTTAACAAGCTGATCGAGGCGGAAGGCTTCGAAAAATTTTCTGCCGTGCGCTTTCTCGGCACCAAGCGCTTCGGGCTGGATGGCGGCGAGTCGCTGGTTCCCGCGCTTGAGCAGATCATCAAACGCGGCGGTCAACTGGGCGTGAAGGAAATCGTCCTCGGGATGTCGCATCGCGGTCGTCTCAACGTGCTCGCCAACGTGATGGGCAAGCCGTACCGGCAAATCTTCCACGAGTTCCAGGGTGGCGGTGCGGCGCCGCTGGATGTGCAGGGTTCGGGGGATGTGAAATACCACCTCGGCGCATCGTCCGACCGCGAATTCGATGATGTGAGCGTGCATCTGTCGCTTACCGCCAATCCGTCACATCTGGAAGCGGAAGACCCGGTGGTACTTGGTAAAGCTCGCGCCAAGCAATTCCAGCTCGGCGATGTGGAGACGCGCGCCAGCGTCATGCCGTTGTTGCTGCACGGCGATGCGGCATTCGCGGGGCAGGGTGTGGTGGCAGAATGCTTCGCCATGAGCGGCACCAAAGGCTTCAAAACTGGCGGCACCGTCCATTTCATCGTCAACAATCAGATCGGCTTCACCACCAGTCCGGCCTACGCGCGATCGTCGCCTTATCCGTCGGACGTCGCGCTGATGGTGCAGGCACCAATCTTCCATGTGAACGGCGACGATCCCGAAGCGGTGGTGCATTGCGCGCGCGTCGCTGCGGAATTCCGCCAGCTGTTCCACAAGGACGTGGTGGTGGACATGTTCTGCTACCGCCGCTTCGGCCATAACGAAACAGACGAGCCGGCTTTCACGCAACCCCAGATGTATCGCGCCATTCGCGCGCATCCGGGCGTGCTGGAGCTCTATTCGAAACAACTGACCGAAGAAGGTACGCTCACCGAAGCCAACGTGCAGGACATGATCGCCGCTTTTAATACGAAGCTGGATGCGGAGTTCGAGGCGGCGAAATCACACCGTCCCAATCACGCCGACTGGCTGGATGGCCGCTGGACCGGATTTGAGCGCGCCCCGGACGGCGATCGCCGCGGCGACACGGCGGTGGGCAACGATGTGCTGCAGCGCGTCGGCCGCGCCATTACCACGGTTCCGGAAGGCTTCCATCTCCACCGCACCATCGCGCGGCAATTGCAGGCGAAAGCGAAGATGCTGGAAACGGGTCAGGCGCTCGACTGGTCCACGGGGGAAGCTTTGGCGTTCGGAACGCTGTTGGACGAAGCTTATCCCGTCCGCCTATCCGGACAGGATTCGTCGCGCGGCACCTTCAGCCAACGGCATGCTGTCCTGGTCGATCAGGAAAATGAAGAGCGCTATGTGTCGCTCAATCACATCCGTCCCGGTCAGGCAGAATTCGAAGTGGTGGATTCACTGCTGTCAGAAGAGGCCGTGGTGGGCTTCGAATACGGCTATTCCTCCGCAGAACCGAAATCACTGGTGCTGTGGGAGGCGCAGTTCGG
>DATAVW010000132.1:0-15404 GCA_036267515.1 Rhizomicrobium sp. | reverse complement strand
ATAGCCCCAATAGTTCGTGAGCTTCTTTTCCACTAATTGGCTATCGTTGATGAAGGTGTGGATCGGCAAGAGCTCGATCGACGTCACGCCCAGCGCCTTCACGTAATCGACGACTTCTTTCGTGCCCAATCCCGCGTAGGTGCCGCGCAGGTGCTCGGGCACCTGCGGATGCAACCTGGTGAAGCCCTTTACATGGGTTTCATAAATGATGGTGCGATCCCACGACGCCGAACGTGCTTCACGCCCGCGCCGCCACTCAAAATTCGCATCGACCACCACGCAACGCGGTACGAAGGGCGCGCTGTCGCGTTCGTCGAAGGTGAGATCGTCGTCGGATTCCATCTGGTAGCCGAACACCGCCGGATTCCAGGTAAGTTGACCGGCATGCGCCCGAGCATAGGGGTCGAGCACCAGCTTGTTGGGATTGAAGCGATGGCCTGCGGCGGGTTCATACGGGCCGTGCACCCGGTAGCCATAGAACGTTGCGGGGCCGACTTCCGGCAGATAGCCGTGGAAAATCTGGTTGGTGTATTCCGGCAGCTCGACGCGCTCGATCTCGTTCTGCCCGCCTGAATCGAACAGGCACACTTCCACTTTCGTGGCGCTTGCGGAAAACAGCGCGAAATTGGTGCCGTTGCCGTTCCAGCTTGCGCCGAGCGGATGCGGCAAGCCTTCCCGGATGCGAGAAATCGTCAAAGTGCGGATCCTGCCCCTTCTCTCGCGAGACAACCGCCTCGCGCCGGACTTAAACGAACCCGCCGCCCTCCCGTTCCTTCATTGGCCCATAGCCGTGTGATTTACTGCCGGAACGGGCAGGCGCAACTCACGGCGCCCTCCAGGCATCGTGTCTCGATCTATTTGGTACGCACAAAATTATGTGCTTGATCGCCGCCGACAACGGCACCAATGACCGTTCCTTCCTCGTTAATTCCCGATGTCGTGATATTGGGATACTGACCGATCTTGAAAATTCTGAACCTGCCATTCGCGTTGCGCACGAACCCGCGGCGACTGTTGTCTGCAGCAATGGTATCTCCCGCCACCGCGCCCTTGCCATTGATCGCATGGGGCTCTGTGACTGCCATTCCCGGCGCGTCGAAACCGGAGATGCTGCCGTCTCGAGTTCGCAAGAATCCGTGCTCGCCGAAACCGACGTCATCTCTGTAGTAGCCGGTCGCTGTGCCGGACTTGTCAATGGCGACCGCCGTGGCGGATGAATTGTTGGGCCCGAGGAACAGCGTGATGGTTCCATCCACTCCCCTGACGAATCCGTAACCGGTTCCATCATCGCCGGTCGATCCGCCAGCTATCTCTCCCGCGTCGTTGACGCTTTGCGGTTCAATATCTTTGCTGTTTGGGGAATCAAAAGTGGTGATGTTACCTTTCTTGTCCCGGATAAAACCGTGCCGAACGAAAAGCGGTGCATCGTAGCTGCCCACAACGGTCCCTGAGTTGTTTATGGAGGTAACCTCCATATCTACGGCACCCGAGATGTCAAAGTTCGTCATCGTTCCCTCGGCATCCCTGATAAAGCCGTGATAGGGCCCTGTGTTAGTCTCAACATACCATCCGGCAATCTGCCCTTTGTCGTTCAGCGCCGTCACGGATGTGGAATAAGCTCCGGGAACAGCAAAGATGGTGAAACTGCCATCCGCGTTTCTGACAAACCCCTCATCATTCCCGTCAATCTCGCATGGGCCCACAATCGTACCGCTGCGATTGATAGTAACCGGATAGCTGCCCCCTGGTGGCGTGCCAGGCACATCGAATAGCGTTGTTTTCTTGGCCTGCGCTGCGCTGACCAGGTAAGGCCAGCACAACAAAACACTCGCCGCAGCCATGAGCGGCGCCACCAGAATCTGATTTCGCATGAAATGCCCCAGGCTCGACGACGGCAAGACTAATCACGTCGCTTCATTCGGACAACAGCCGGCGCACGCGGCACATTGCCCGATCATTTGACCACACTCTCGGGCAGGCATCATGTGAACGGTCCCTGGTGCATAGCCTTCGTATTCGAGGATGGCGACGCTGTGCAAATCGATTTCGAGCAATATCATTGAGAAAGGAAGCTACCGATGACCGAATACCCTTCCAAGCGCGATCCCAAGCGTCCTCCGATGCATCCGGGAAAGCTGTTGCGGGAGGATGTGCTTCCGGCAATCGGCCGCCCCAAGACGGAGATTGCGCGCCTGCTCGGAATCTCCCGCAAAACGCTCTACGACATTCTGGATGAGAAGCAGCCGGTGACGCCGGCGATGGCATTGCGGATCGGCAAGCTTTGCGGCAACGGTCCTATGCTGTGGCTCAATCTGCAGCTCCGGTACGATCTATGGCAGGCTACGCGGACGACCGCGTTGAACGCCATTCCTACGCTGAAGGCGGCATAATGCCTTTCGTTTCCGAATAACCACAGTTTATATCTTTCGAATGGCACCCGGGTATTGCGCGACGCGATCGTCTGAGGTCAGCAACACAATGCCTTCCACTTTCGCCTGCGCCAGCAAAATGCGGTCGAACGGATCTTTGTGCAGCGGCGGCAAGCTATCCAGCGCGGCCGCGTGCGCACCGGTGACCGGCAGTTCGTCATAACCATTGTCGATGAGGCCCCGCCGCAGCAGGCGCGCATCGGCGCGAAAGTCGCGGCGATTGAGGCTCTGCTTGATGGCGACTTCCCAAATGCTCGCAACGCTGAAGACGAGCGCATTGTCTGGCTCATTCAACAACAGCCGCGCCTGATCCGAAAGTTTTTCGGCCGGCCGGCAGCCCACAGCAGCAAATGTGTATCCAGAAGAAACCTCACGTTTCGCCTGTGAACAGGCGTTCGATCTCGGCCTCGCCCAGGCGGTCAAAATCATCTGGAATGGTGAATTGGCCGCCCAGGAATCCCAGCCGGCGAACCTGCGCCGGCTCAGGTGCATCGATTGCGACAACCTGTGTTCTTGACTTGTTCTATTTGATGAACCATATTCGTTCTCATGACAACGGTCCTGGACATCACAGCCGATCCGCGGCGGCTGAGGGGGCGGGGCGCCCTCTCCAACGCTGCCGGACGCTACGAGCGCGAGCGGCGGGTGCTGTTCGATGACGGCTGGAGCGTGCCGGCGGAGGATGACCCGCCGCCGCTGAGAACCGAGATCATCGTCGACACCACACGGACCATCATCACCCGCAACAATTCGCCGGACATTTCCTTTCAGCAATCGATCAATCCGTATCGCGGGTGCGAGCACGGTTGCATCTACTGCTTCGCACGGCCGACACATGCTTATCTTGGCTTCTCGCCCGCCGCCGATTTCGAATCGAAGCTGTTCGCCAAGCCCGATGCTGCGCGGCTGCTGGCGAAAGAACTGGCAGCGCCCGGTTACGTGCCGAAGGTGCTGGCTATCGGCACCAACACGGATCCCTATCAGCCGCTGGAAAAGAAGATGCGCATCATGCGCGGCATTCTGGAGGTGCTGTACGAATTCCGGCATCCGGTGGGGATCGTCACCAAATCGGCGCTGATCCAGCGCGATCTCGATCTGCTGGCGCCGATGGCGAAGCTGGGTTTGGTGAGGGTGGCGCTTTCCATCACGACGCTCGATCGCAAGCTCGCGCGCGTGATGGAACCGCGCGCCGCCACGCCCCCGCGCAGGCTGGAGACCGTTCGCGCATTGAAACAGGCGGGCGTGCCGGTGGGCGTGATGTTCGCACCGGTGATTCCTGCGTTGAACGACGACGAAATGGAAAACGTGCTGGCCGCCGCCGTCGAAGTCGGTGCGGAAACCGCGGGCTATGTGCTGCTGCGCCTGCCGCTGGAGATCAAGGACCTGTTTCGCGAATGGCTGGAAGCCAACGTGCCGGATCGGGCGAAGCATGTGATGTCGCTGGTGCGCTCCATGCGCGGCGGCAAGGATTACGACAGCCAGTGGCACACGCGCATGCGCGGCACCGGGCCTTATGCGGCAATGATCGCGCGGCGGTTTCATCTCGCCGCCAGGCGGCTTGGGTTGAACAAGGAAAGCCGCGACCGCAATCTGGACCTGTCCAAATTCCACAAGCCTGCGCAGCCCCGCGATCAGCTGGCACTGCTCTGAGGGGGGAGGGGTATGGATTCGGGGAAAACGAGTCTTTGCGGTGAAAACTGAACGGTACACCAGATAGAGGAGAGACGGTCCGAAAAACTCAAAAACGCGGTTCAATCCCGCAATTGTGTTGCGAGACCAAGTAATCCGGCGGCGGCGCGAAAAAATTTTCGACTGCTGCATCCAGAAGGTGGGCTCGTTGCATCACCCCTTCGCGAAACAACGAAGGGAGTAGTTCATGCTGGTGTTTCACGGCTACGAGTCGACGATCATCTTCTGGGGCGCCATTGTCCTGATCGTCTTTTTCAGCAGCTATTTCGGCTATCGTTCGCGGGCGAGCCGTTATCGGCTGATCGAGACCATGGTGGAAAAGGGCCAGCCGGTGCCGCCAGAATTGCTGACCAACGGGCATCACGGCCACTACGCACACAATTATTCATCGGTGCAGTCCGCCATTTTCCTGATGTGCATCGGCGTGGCTCTGGCGGTATTTCTCTGGGCGCTGGGAAGCAACGGCTTCGGCGGCAACGAGGGCGTGCCCGGCTGGTTGCCGGTGGTGGGCATTTTTCCCTTCATGGTAGGGCTGGCGCGGCTATTAGGCTGGTTCACAGAGCGGAAGCCGCTACCCAGGTGAGGCGCTATGATTGGTTGCCATGAACGAGGGGGAACTGGCGCAACGGGCCGCGGCGGGGGATGCAAACGCCTTCGCCGCACTCGTGCGTTTGCATCAGTCGCGGCTGCGCGGATTCCTGCGGCGCATGACGCGCGGCGATCACGCGCTCGCCGACGATCTGGCGCAGGAGACGTTTCTCGAAGCGCACCGCAAGCTCGCATCCTGGCGTGGCGAGGGATCTTTCGTTTCGTGGCTCTACGCCATCGCATATTCGCGCTACCTGATGACGGCCCGCCGCCGCAAACTCGAGCCACTGGAGGAAGCCGACGTTTCCTCTCCCTCTCCGGAATCGGCCAGCGCACTGCGCCTCGATCTGGAAAAGGCCATGGCGCGTCTTTCACCCGGCGAGCGCGGCGCATTGACTCTGTGCTTCGCGTTGGGAATGTCGCATGAGGAAGCCGCCATGGCGCTTGCGATCCCGGTTGGAACGTTGAAATCTCATGTGTCGCGCGGCCGCGAGAAGCTGAAGGCGATGCTGCACATGTGGGATACGGCCTCATGACCGATCGGCTCGATGCATTGCTGGCGCAGCCGCTGGAAAACGTCGCGGACAATGGCTTCTCTACGCGCGTCCTGGTCCGCGTTGCCGCGCGACAACGCCGCGATGCCGCGCTCACCTGGATCGTGTTGGTGTTGGCGGCACTTCCGCTGGTATGGCTGCTGCCGGTGCCGGCGCTGTCCGAAACTGCCGCGCGGCTTGCACCGACGTTGGCGGGAGCGGCGCCGTTGGCGCTGGCCTGCGGAGTATTGCTGCTCACCTTGTCTTTTGAGAAGCTGATGCGCCAGCGCTGACCCGGCTTTGTTTGTGGATAGCACGGCGCGTCGCATTTCCTGAGAGCCGGGTGTTCTGTCAGGATCACGCGCATGCCGCACTACATTTTCGAGTCGCGCGTGCTGAAGGTCAGGCCCGGTCCCATCTGTGGTGTGGATGAGGCCGGCCGTGGTCCGCTTGCCGGGCCGGTGGTGGCGGCGGCGGTGATCTTCGAACGCAAGCGCATTCCGAAGGGGCTGAACGACTCGAAGCAACTCACGGCAGAAGATCGCGAGACGCTTTTCCCGCGCATTCTGGACATGGCGATTGCCGTCGGCGTGGGCGAAGCCAGCGTCGATGAGATCGATCTCATCAACATCCGCCAGGCGACGCACCTCGCGATGGCGCGCGCCGTGAGGGCACTGGCGGTCGTGCCATTGTTTGCGCTGGTGGACGGCAACGATGCGCCGGCGCTGCCCTGCCCCTGCGACACCATCATCGGCGGCGACGCCCGCTCCGTTTCGATTGCCGCAGCGTCCATCATCGCCAAGGTCACACGTGACCGCATGATGGTAGCGCTGCACGAGCAGCATCCGGGCTATGGCTGGTTCACCAACAAGGGGTATTCGACGGAAGAACATATCGGAGCCCTGAACCGCCTCGGCGCCTGCCCGCATCACCGCCGCAGCTTCGCGCCTGTCCACCGCCTGCTCTATCCGGATGCTTCGCCCGCCGTACTTGCCGAACTCGTGCAGCCGGAGTCCTTTACCGAGGCCGAGGCAGCATAGAACGTTGTTGATGATCTGAGGACTCCGCGTTAACGATCTGACTCTGCAAGACTCTTGACCTGTCGACTCCGACGAATCAGTGTGCCCGCCTGTGGATAAAAATGAGGGTGGGCGGTGGGTGTTCTTCCAATCGGGAGTGCTGTCGATTCGGTGATCGTTGGCGACTGCGTGCAGGCGATGAACGCGCTGCCGGAACAATGCGCCGACCTCGTCTTTGCCGATCCGCCGTACAACCTGCAGCTCGAAGGCGAGCTGCGGCGTCCCGACAATTCCAAAGTCGATGCGGTGGACGACACGTGGGACCGGTTCGGAAGCTTCGCTGAGTATGACCGCTTCACGCGCGACTGGCTCACTGCCGCGCGTCGCGTGCTGAAGGATACCGGCGCGCTGTGGGTGATCGGCTCGTACCACAACATCTTCCGGGTCGGCGCCATTCTCCAGGACCTGGGATTTTGGATGCTCAACGATGTGGTGTGGCGCAAGACGAACCCAATGCCGAACTTCCGGGGCGTGCGCTTCACCAATGCGCACGAGACGCTGATCTGGGCTGCGAAATCGCGCGACCAGAAGAGCTACACCTTCAATTACGAGGCGATGAAGGCGCTGAACGACGAGCTGCAGATGCGCTCGGACTGGACCTTGCCGATCTGCTCCGGCAACGAGCGGCTGAAGAATGCCGCCGGCGGCAAGGCGCACTCCACCCAGAAGCCCGAAGCGCTGCTGCACCGGGTGATCGTGTCATCCACCAAACCGGGAGATGTGGTCCTCGATCCTTTCTTCGGCTCCGGCACCACCGGCGCCGTGGCGAAGCGACTCGGCCGCCACTTCATCGGCATCGAACGCGATGCCAGTTACGCCGCGCTCGCCCGCAAGCGCATTACGGCCGTTGTGCGGATTGGGGAGGATGTTATCGAAGTCACGAAATCGAAACGCGCCGAACCGCGCATTCCTTTCGGTTGGGTGGTGGAGCAGGGATTATTGCCGCCGGGTTCAGTGGTAATGAGTCCGACCAAACGGCACCGCGCCAAGGTGCGGGCCGACGGCACTTTGGTCTGCGCCGATGCCACGGGCTCCATCCATCGCATCGCCGCGCATGTGCAGGGCCTCGATGCCTGCAATGGCTGGATGTTCTGGCACTACGAGCAGAATGGTTCGCTGGTGCCGATCGACCTGTTGCGTCAGCGCCTCCGCGCCGCGCTCGCCTGAGCGAACAGAGGTCCACCTGAATGCAAAGCGTGCGCGATGATCTTTCGCATCACGGTCGGCAGCGCGGCGGTAGATAAATTCCCTTCCGCAACCCACATTGTCATCCCCGGCGAGGCGCGCGTTTCCCGCGCAGAGGCAAGGGGAACAAGGTCGTCAAGCTTCGCGGATGTCCGGCCATCTGGGTTCCCTTCCCCTCGCGATGCAGACGCATCGCTCGGCCGGGAATGACAGAGGTGGATGTCTTTAGGACGGTGGGTAACCTCTGTCACGTAGACTTCGATCTCCAGTTCGAAGTGGGTGAAGCCGTGCCGGACGATGCCGATGCGCTTCTTCCACGCGGCGGAAAATGGGGCCTGGAGCAACGCTTCTTTGGCCGAAGGAAACTGCTCCGCCCACGGACCGAGAGGCGGCTGCAGCATGCCGCCCAGCAATCCATTCTCCGGCCGCTTTACCAGCAGCACCGCGCCGGACGCATCGCGCGCCACGAATGCCGCACCGCGCTTAAGGGGTCGCACTGCCTTTTCTGCCTTGCGCGGCAGAACCTCCTGCATGCCACGCCCGAATGCTTCGCAATACGAATTCACGGGACACGACGTGCACGCAGGCTTCTTCGGCGTGCAGATCGCGGAGCCGAGATCCATCAGGGCCTGCGCGAAGTCCCCTGCCCGTGATTGCGGCACGAGCCCTTGCCCGAGTTCATGCAACCGAGCCTTTACTTTCGGCAGCGGCTCTTCGACAGCGAACAGCCGCGCCAACACACGCTCGGCATTGGCATCCATTGCCAGGTGCGGCAGGTCGAAAGCGATCGCCGCAATCGCTCCGGCGGTGTAAGCGCCCACGCCGGGAAGCTTCTTCAGCTGTTCGAAACTCGTCGGGAATTCACCGCTGAATTCCTCCGCAACAACCTTGGCGGCACGATGCAGATTGCGGGCGCGGGCGTAATAGCCGAGCCCGGCCCATGCGGCGAGCACCTCGTCCAGCGGCGCCGCCGCCAGCGATTGCACGGCCGGCCAACGGGACAGAAACTCTCGATAGTAGCGCCCGACGGCCTGGACAGTGGTTTGCTGAAGCATGATCTCGCTGAGCCACACGCGATAAGGATCGGCGCGCTCTCCTGCCAGCGCCCGCCACGGAAGCGCCCGGCGGTGCATATCGTACCAGGCAAGCAGCGCAGCGGTAGGCGAATCGGATAATCTGGAATCTTGCCGCGCCGCCATTCCTGCTCCAGATTCCAATTTCCATCATGGCGCAAGACACAAAGACCAAGCCCCGTGAACCCGAAGCACCGCCGCCGCGGCGCAATCGCAGCGAACCGGTCGCACGCGGCGCCGCAGGCCTGAGCACGAACATTTTCGCCCGCGCCGGGTTTCGCGATCCCACCCTGGTGCTCCGCTGGCCGGAAATCGTGAGCCCGGAAGTCGCCCGCCTCTGCCAACCGGTGAAGTTGAGCGAGGGCGCCGCCGGCGGCGTGCTCACACTGAAGACGGAACCGGCCGCCGCCGTGTTCCTTCACCACGAGAGCCGCGCCTTGCTGGAGCGAATCAACCGCTGGCTGGGCCGTGAGGCCGTTGTCCGGCTGCGCTTTGTCCAGGGACCATTGGCCGTGCGACCCAAGCCCCTATCACTGCAGCCTTCAGCCGGCGAAATCCAGCCGGACGATCCTGCTCTCGCCTATGAAGGCCCGGACGGGGTCCGTGACGCCCTCATCAGACTCGCGCGACGCCGCGCCGCACGCCCACGGCCGGATTGAACGGGCGGGCCGCCTCTGCCACAAGCACGGGTGTCGAACGCGTTGGGAGTTGTCCCGTGAAAAGCAAACAGTGGGTCTATGCCATTGTCGGCATTGCGTTGGTTGCAGTGGCCGTTGCCGCCTATTTCGTCTTCTATGGCGGAACGCCGGAAGAGACGGCCGATGCCGCAGGTCAAGCCAAGGTCACCGTAACGGCAAACGACCGCACGCTGGGCAATCCAAAAGCGCCGATTATTTTTGTGGAGTACGCGGCCCCCACCTGCCCCCACTGCGCCCATTTCAACGAGGAGTTCTTCCCGCGGCTGAAGGCCAATTACATCGACACCGGGAAAGTTTATTATGTGTTCCGCGTCTTCCCGCTCAGCTCTGTGGATGTGGCGGCCGAATCAATGGCGCGCTGTTTGCCTGCGAATAACTATTTTCAATTCATTGACCTCCTGTTCCGGAATCAGCCCAAATGGGATCCTGACGGCTACCAGATTCCCGACGTGCACGAGGCTCTCGTGCAGATGGGGCGAATTGCCGGCATGAGTGCGGGAGAGGTCGACCGGTGCATCGGAAATACGGCGGAACAGCAGCGCATCACCAAAATAGGCGAGGACGCCAGCACAACTTACGGGATAAACGGCACGCCGACCTTCATCATCAATGGAGATATCCATGCGATCTTCGCCAACTGGCAGGAGCTGAAGGATTATCTCGATGCGAAGCTGAAGAAGGCGGCCTGACCGCTTCGCACGCCAGCCTGATGGGTGCGCCGTGAAGTTCACCCGGCTGAGGCTTTCGGGATTCAAGTCGTTCGTCGAGCCGACCGAACTCTTTATCGAGCCGGGGCTGACGGCGATCATCGGCCCAAACGGCTGCGGCAAATCCAATCTGTTCGACGCTCTGCGCTGGGTGATGGGCGAAACCCGCCCCACATCGATCCGCGGTGGCGAGATGGATGACATGATTTTCGCGGGCAGCGCCGGACGACCCGGGCGCAATACCGCCGAAGTGATGCTGTTCATCGACAACAGCGACCGCAGTGCGCCCGCCGCGTATAATGAATACGACAGCATCGAAATCTCGCGCCGCATCGAGCGCGAAGCCGGGTCCGTCTATCGCATCAACGGCCGGGACGTACGCCAACGGGACGTGCAGCTCTTCTTTGCGGATGCATCGTCGGGTGCGGGCTCCACGGCATTCGTACGGCAGGGCCAGATCGGATTGCTGATCAGCCAGAAGCCGCTCGCCCGCCGCGCCATTTTAGAAGAAGCCGCGGGCATCGGCGGACTGCATCAGCGGCGGCACGAAGCCGAACTGCGCCTCAAAGCCGCCGAAGCCAATATGGGCCGGCTGGATGATGTGATCCGGGAAGTCGAGAGCGGGCTTCAGAATTTGCGTAAGCAGGCGCGGCAGGCGTCGCGTTACCGCAATCTCTCTGGCCTGATCCGCAAGGCCGAGGCATTGACCTTGTTCTTGCGCTGGTCGGCGGCGCAATCGCAACTGGCGGAAGCCGACTCGGCCTTCCGCTCCGTGACTATCGCAGTGGCGGAACGCGCCGATGTAGCGGCGTCTGCCTCTACGATACAGGCAGATGCCGCCGCCGCACTACCGCCGTTGCGGCAGGTCGAGTCGGAACGCTCGGCGGCTTTGCACCGGCTGGTGCTGGCGCGCGAGGCACTGGAAGCAGAAGAAGCCCGTGCTCGCGAGGAAGCTCAGCGGCTGCGTCAGCGCATCGCGCAAACGGAGCAGGACCTCGCACGCGAGCGAACACTCGACGCCGATGCGCAAGCCGCGATGGCGACACTGGAGGAGGAAGCTCGCGCGCTCGAAGGGGCGTCGGCTCGCGCCGAAGCTGAACTGGCAGAGGCCCAAAGCCGCGCGGCGGAATGCGGCGACCGGCTTGTGGAGCGCGAGCACGCGCTCGAACGTCTTACGGCCGATTTTGCGCAATGGAATGCGCAGAAAAGCGGACAGGAAAGAACACGCAATATCGCGGCTGCCTTGGTGCAGAGTACGGCGCAGCAGCTTGAGGATGCCCAAGGCAAGCTCGATGCAGCATTGGCTTCTGCGTCGGCCGCCGCGGATGTGAAGGTCGCAGAAGCGGCGGCGGAGGATGCAGGACAGGGTGCGGACGCCGCGCGCGATGCATTGACGGCGGCTCGGTCCAAACTCGAACACGCCGAACAGGCGGAAAATGCCGCACGCGAGCCGTTGGAAACAGCGGAACGCGAGGTGCAACGCCCGTCGGCCGAAGCCTCTGCGCTCGCCCAGTTGCTGCGTCCGGCGCAGGATCTCTGGCCGCCGCTGATCGACGCGGTGACGGTCCAGCCAGGATACGAAGCGGCCTTCGCCGCCGCTCTGGGCGATGATATCGAGGCGCCAGCAAATGAAGCCGCGCCGCATCACTGGCGCGATCTGGGTGAACTGGAAGGAGCCCCCCTTCCGAACGGCATCCCTCCGCTAAGCCGGTTCGTCGAGGCGCCCGCCGCGCTGGCGCGGCGGCTCGCCATGACCGGTGTGGTATTCGCCGACCAGGGCGCTTCGTTGCAAAGCGAGTTGCACGCCGGACAGCGCCTGGTATCGCCGCGCGGCGATCTCTGGCGCTGGGACGGCTATTCGGCCTCTGCCGATGCGCCTTCGGCTGCGGCGGTTCGTCTGGAGCAGCACAACCGCCTCGCTGCGCTGGAAGGCGAAATCGCGGCGGCGAAGAGCGCGCGTGCGACTCTGTTCGAAGCCTATGCGCGGGCCAAAACCGAACTCCACGAAACGCGCGAGGAATCGCGAGCTGCCGAAAGCGCGTATCAGTCGGCCAATACTGCTCTTGCTTCCGCGCAGGCCGAAGCCGCAAAGGCTGCCCGCGCGGCAGCAGAACGCGCCTCTCAACTGGCATCGCTTGCGGCGGAAATCCGCCGCCTGTCGCAAACCCGTGATGCGGCAGCCGAATCTGAGCGCCATGCGCTGGAGGCACTCGCCGCATTGGGCGACGGCGTGGCGCTGCAGGAATCGGTGGCCTTGGCACGCGGGGAGGCCGTGGAGGCACGCGCGGCTGACAGCGCCGCCCGCACCGAATCCGAAACTCTCTTGCGCGAAGCCCAATTGCGGTCCGAGCGGCTCTCCGCGATTGGCAGCGAGCAGGCGCGTTGGCAAAGCCGCCGGACCAGTGCGAGCGAACAGATCGCCGAGCACACCCGCCGGCACGAAACGTTGAACGGTGAACTTACGCTCGCCGAAGCCCGGCCGGGCGAGATTGTGCTGAAACGCAACGCGCTGCTCGACTCCATTGCCCAAGCCGAAAGCGCGCGCAAGGAAGCCGCCGGTGCCCGTGCCAGCGCGGAAAATGCATTGGCCGAAGCGGACAAGGCGGCGAAAGCTGCGGAGGCCGCGCTGTCGGAGGCGCGCGAATCACGCGCCCGCGCGGAAGCCCTGTCGGAAGCAGCAACATCGCGGCTTGAAGAACTGCGCGGCCGCATCCATGACGAACTCGATGCCACACCGGATGCGCTGTACGAAATTGCCGACATTCGCGACAATCACGAACTGCCCGCACTGGAATACGCCGAGCAGCGGACCGAAAAGCTCAAGCGCGAGCGCGAACAGCTGGGCGGCGTTAATTTACGCGCCGAAGAAGAGGCGAACGAGCAGGAAGAGCGGCTGAATACGCTCACTGCTGACCGCGCCGATCTCGACGGCGCCATCGAGCGGTTGCGCCGCGGCATCCAAAGCCTGAACCGCGAAGGGCGCGAGCGGCTCCTGCAATCGTTCGAGCAGGTAAACGCGAACTTCCAATCGCTGTTTGCGAAGCTGTTCGAGGGTGGCGAAGCGAAACTCACCTTCACAGAGTCAGAGGATCCGCTGCAAGCCGGCCTCGAAATCTTCGCGCGCCCCCCGGGCAAGCGGCTGCAAAATCTCACATTGCTGTCCGGCGGCGAGCAGGCGCTGACAGCGCTCGCCCTGATCTTCGCCGTGTTCCTGGTTAACCCCGCGCCAGTCTGCGTACTCGACGAAGTGGATGCGCCGCTGGACGACGCCAATGTCGAACGTTTCTGCAATCTGCTCGACGAGATGACGCGGCTTGCCGATACGCGCTTCCTCGTGATCACCCACCACGCGCTGACGATGAGCCGCATGCACCGGCTGTTCGGCGTGACGATGGCCGAACGTGGCGTGAGCCAGTTGGTCTCGGTTAACCTTTCCCAAGCCCAGCAGGTCGTTGCCGCTGAGTAGATGCCTGGCGAATTCTCCCACCAGCTGACGATCGTCACCAATACGAACCCCGAGCAGACGGAATGACTGCGTCCAAGGCGACACAATCTTGCGCGCACATTTCGCCGCGGCACGTTTTCGGCAAGCGAATCAGTATCTTAGCTGCTCGTTCCGATTCTTGACGGAAACCCGCCTCGCAACTATGTTCCGCGCGCTTCAGTCACGCCCGCGAAGGCGCGTTCCATCGCACAACAAGCCGGGGAAAACATGAGCGAAGACGCTCCCGAACCGGAAAACTTGCGCGCGCTGGGGCAGCGTATCGAAGCGCTGAAGCGGCAGGACTTTCCGCCGCCGAAGAAAACGGCGCCGACATCGGGAGAAGTCGCAATCCGCTTTGCGACGGAACTAGTCTCGGCGGTGATTGTCGGTGGCGCGATTGGGTGGGGACTGGACTGGCTATTCGGCACGCGGCCCGCGCTGACGATTGCACTGTTTCTGTTGGGCGCGGCGGCGGGCATCCGCAACGTGATCGTCGCGTCGAAAGAGATTAACCGGCGCTATGCGGAAGCGGCAGCCGCCGAAGAGACCGAAAAGGAGCGTTGATCCATGGCGATCAATCCCATGGAACAGTTTGAGGTGAAGCCGCTGATTCCCATTCATTTGGGCGGCTACGACATCTCTTTCACCAACCAGTCCCTGTGGATGGTGGTGGTGGTGATCTCGCTGTCACTTTTCCTGATTCTCTCGGTTTCCAAGGGCCGCATCGTGCCAACGCGAGCGCAGTCGCTGGCCGAGTTGTCCTATGAGTTCATCGGCGGCATGATCGACATGACGGCGGGACCGGCCGGGCTCAGATTTTTCCCGCTGATCTTCACCATCTTCATGTTCATTCTGTTCTGTAACGGGTTCGGGCTGCTGCCGATCGCTTTTACGGTGACGAGCCAGATCGCCATCACCCTAGCGCTGACGATGCTGGTGATCCTCACTGCCATCGTCACCGGGTTTGCGCGTCACGGCCTCGGCTTTTTCAAGCTGTTCGTGATCAAAGCGCCCCTGATCATCGTGATTCCGATGATTCTGCTGGAATTCATCTCCTTCTGCGCGCGGCCATTAAGCCTCTCGATGCGTCTGTTTGCAAACATGCTGGCCGGCCATACCATGCTGAAGGTGATGGCCGGATTCGTCATCGCCCTTGGCACGGCCGGCGGCGCTTACACCGTTTTGGCCGCGGCGCCGGAAGCGCTGATCGTGGGCCTTACGGCGCTCGAATTCCTGGTGGCGTTCCTGCAGGCTTACGTGTTCGCCATTCTCTCCTGCATCTACCTTTCCGAAGCTCTCCATCTTCACGACAACCACTAAGAGGGATTTACGTTCATGGACGTCGTTGCAGCAAAACAGATCGGCGCGGGCCTTGCGACGATCGCCTTCGTCGGCTCCGGTATCGGCATCGGCGTGGTGTTCGGTAACTACATTTCAGGTGCACTGCGCAATCCTGGCGCCGCCTCTTCGCAGTTCACCAACCTGTATATCGGCTACGCGCTTTGCGAACTGCAGGGCCTGTTCGGGTTACTGATCGCACTGATCCTGCTGTTCACCTGAGGCACTGAATGGCCGCGCCCACAACCACGACCGGCACCACAGCCGAGCACAAGAGCGGCGGATTCCCGCCGTTCAATACTTCGACGTATCCCAGCCAGATCTTTTGGCTGACGGTGACGTTCGTGGCGCTGCTGATCGTGATGTGGAAGGTGGCGGTGCCCAGGATCGGCGGCGTGATCGCCGAACGCAAAGGGCGCATCCAGACGGAACTCGCCAACGCCGAGGAAAGCCGCAAACAGGCGGAGCATGCGGCAGCGGCTTATCAGGCCCCCATTCTCGAAGCGCGTGAGCGGGCGCGGGCTGCGTCAGAAGCGTCGCGCACCGAGATGGCACGCGAATTTGAGCGCGCCAGGGCCAGTGCCGATACCGAAGCGCACCG
>DATAVW010000131.1:0-5056 GCA_036267515.1 Rhizomicrobium sp. | reverse complement strand
AGGCGGCGAAATCACACCGTCCCAATCACGCCGACTGGCTGGATGGCCGCTGGACCGGATTTGAGCGCGCCCCGGACGGCGATCGCCGCGGCGACACGGCGGTGGGCAACGATGTACTGCAGCGCGTCGGTCGCGCCATTACCACGGTTCCGGAAGACTTTCATCTGCACCGCACCATCGCCCGCCAATTGCAGGCGAAGGCGAAGATGCTGGAAACCGGGCAGGCGCTGGACTGGGCCACGGGCGAAGCGTTGGCATTCGGCACCCTGCTGGACGAAGGCTATCCTGTGCGCCTCTCAGGGCAGGATTCTTCTCGCGGCACCTTCAGCCAGCGCCATTCCGTGCTGATCGATCAGGAAAACGAACAGCGCTACACACCGCTAAATCACATTCGCGAAGGGCAGGCGGAGTTGGAAGTGGTGGACTCGCTCCTGTCCGAAGAAGCGGTGGTGGGTTTCGAGTACGGCTACTCATCCGCGGAGCCGAAGGCACTGGTGCTATGGGAAGCGCAATTCGGCGATTTCGCCAACGGCGCGCAGGTGATCATCGACCAGTTCATTGCCTCGGGCGAAATGAAATGGCTGCGAATGTGCGGTCTGGTGATGCTCCTGCCGCACGGTTACGAGGGCCAGGGGCCGGAGCATTCATCTGCGCGGCTCGAGCGTTACCTTCAGCTTTGCGCGCAGGATAACATCCAGGTTTGCTATCCCACCACGCCGGCAAACTACTTTCATGTGCTGCGGCGGCAAATCCATCGCCTGTTCCGCAAACCGCTGATTTTGATGACGCCCAAATCGCTGTTGCGCAACCGGCGCTGCATCTCCTTCCTGGAAGACATGGGCCCCGGCTCATCGTTCCATCGGGTGTTCCGCGATCAGGCAGAATGCGTTCCGGGCGCGACCACCGTGAAGTTGCTGCCGGACGAGCAGATCGCCCGCGTCATTCTGTGCACCGGCAAGGTGTATTTCGACCTGATAGACGAGCGCGAGAAGCGCAACGAGAATCGCGTCCAGATGCTGCGGCTGGAACAGCTCTATCCCTTCCCGGGCAAGGTGCTGACGGAAGAGTTGGCGCGTTTCCCGAATGCGCAAGTGGTTTGGGTACAGGAAGAGCCGAGAAATCAAGGCGCCTGGACCTTCGTGGCGCCGCGCATCGAGGAGACTCTCACCGCACTGGGAAGGCCCATGACACTGCCCTATATCGGTCGCCCGGATTATGCCTCCACTGCCGCCGGCCTCATGAGCCAGCACACCGCCGAACTCCACTCCCTTTTGAATGAAGCGCTGAGCCTATGAGCATTCAGATCAAGGTGCCCGCGATGGGCGAAAGCGTCACCGAAGCCACCGTGGCACGCTGGTTCAAGAAGGAGGGGGACGCGGTCGCGCGCGACGAGCCACTGCTGGAACTCGAAACCGACAAGGTGACGGTGGAAGTGCCGGCGCCTGCCGATGGCGCCATCGAATCCATCGCGGTGAAAGAAGGCTCGACCGTTCAGGTCGGCACGGTGCTGGGCGCGATCGCGGAAGGCAAGAAAGGCGCGCCAAGCGCCAGCGCGGCGGTGCGCAATCCTGATGCCGCTGCGCCGAAGCCGGCAGCATCTGCACCGAAACCGGCGCCGCAGCCAATCGCGGAGCGTGCGGCAGCACCACAACCATCGAACATGTCGATGATGCCGAGTGTGCGGCGCCTCGCAGAAGAGAGCGGAATGAGTCCCGCGCAAGTAAGCGGCACCGGCAAGGACGGCCGCGTCACCAAGGGCGACATGCTGGCCGCGTTGGAAGCGCGCGCGGCACAGCGCGCCACAATGCCTGCTCAGGTGGAAATTCCAGCCGGACCACGTCCGCGCGCCGATCGCGAAGAGCGCGTGAAGATGAACCGGTTGCGCCGCACCATCGCGCTGCGGCTCAAGGAATCCCAAAACACCGCCGCGCAGCTTACCACCTTCAACGAGGTGGACATGAGCGACGTGATGCGGTTGCGCGCCGAATACAAGGACAGCTTCGAGAAGAAGCATGGTGTGCGCCTCGGCTTCATGGGCTTCTTCGTAAAGGCGTGCATTGCCGCGCTGAAGGAAATCCCCAACGTCAACGCCGAAATGGAGGGCGACGACATCGTCTACAAAAGCTACTACGATATTGGCGTCGCGGTTTCGACGGAGCGTGGGCTTTTCGTTCCCGTGGTGCGCGATGCGGATGAATTGTCGCTGGCGCAGATCGAAGGGGCGATCGCGGACTTTGGTGCTCGCGCGCGCGACAACAAGCTGAAGCTGGACGAGCTGCAGGGCGGCACTTTCACCATCTCCAATGGCGGTGTGTTTGGCTCGCTGATGTCCACACCGATCCTGAATGCGCCGCAATCGGGCGTGCTCGGCATTCACAAAATCCAGCAGCGCCCCGTGGCGATCGATGGCAAAGTGGAGATCCGCCCGATGATGTACCTGGCGCTCTCCTACGATCACCGCCTGATCGACGGGCGCGAGGCGGTGACCTTCCTGGTGCGGGTGAAGGAAAACCTCGAAGACCCGCAGCGCCTGCTGCTGGATGTCTGAAATGGCTGATCAATTCGACGTCGTCGTCGTCGGCGGGGGGCCGGGGGGATACAATGCCGCCATCCGTGCAGGACAATTGGGGCTGAAGAGCGCCTGCATCGACAAGCGCGGGACCTTCGGCGGCACCTGCCTCAACATCGGCTGCATTCCCTCGAAGGCGCTGCTCTACACCAGCGAAATGTACGACGAGGTGCGCGAGAAGCTGCCCAAGCTCGGCATCAAAACGACCGCCGAACTCGATCTCACAGCGATGATGACGCACAAGACGAAAGTGGTGGGCGAGCTCACCAAGGGCGTCGAATTCCTGCTGAAGAAAAACAAGAGCGAAGCCATTGTCGGCGAGGCGCGCATCGCGGCACCTGGCAAGGTTGACGTGAAGCTAAAGGAAGGCAGCACGCGTACGCTGGAGGCGAAGCACATCGTCATCGCCACTGGCTCCGATGTGGCACCATTGCCGGGGGTGACCATCGACGACGAGCGCATCGTCTCCTCTACCGGCGCGCTGTCGCTGAAAGCGGTGCCGAAGCGATTGCTGGTGGTGGGCGCCGGCTATATCGGGCTGGAGCTCGGTTCGGTGTGGCGGCGACTGGGCAGTGACGTCACGGTGGTGGAATTCCTCGACCGCATCACCCCGGGGCTGGACGGCGAAATCGCCAAGCAATTCCAGCGCCTCCTCACCCGCCAGGGCATGAAGTTCCAGCTTTCGACCAAAGTGGTTGGCATCGAGAAGAAGGGCGACGCGCTATCGGTGACGCTCGAGCCCGCGACGGGCGGATCACAAACAAACATCGAAGCCGACGTCGTAATGGCGTGCATCGGTCGTCGTCCGTATACGGACGGTCTTGGGCTCAACGATATCGGGGTACAGCTCGACTCAAAACGCCGTGTAATCACCGATGCGCATTTCCGCACGAATGTCGAAGGGATATGGGCCATTGGGGATTGCCGCGAAGGCGCCATGTTGGCCCATAAGGCGGAAGACGAGGCCGTGGCCTGTATCGAGAACATCGCCGGCCGGGCGGGCCATGTGAATTACGACGCAATTCCCGCCGTAGTCTACACCGCGCCGGAAGTGGCGAGCGTCGGAAAGACGGAAGAAGAGCTGAAGGCCGCGGGCATCGCATACAAGATCGGCAAGTTCCCGTTCACCGCCAACGCGCGCGCCAAGACCATCGCGGCCACAGAAGGCTTCGCCAAGGTGCTCGCCGATGCCAAGACAGACCGTGTGCTGGGCGTGCACATCATGGGCGCGGAAGCCGGCAATCTGATTCAGGAAGCCGCCTTCGCCATCGAGATCGGTGCATCATCGGAAGACATCGCGCGCACCTCCCACGCGCACCCCACCCTCACCGAAGCGGTGCGTCAGGCCGCCATGGGCGCCGAAGGCTGGACGATGCAGATGTAAGTGTGCGTGCCACGCGGCGCCGCGCAACAGTCACTGATGCGTTTCGCCAGAATTTCATAGGAGCAGCGACATGAAAATCGGATTCATCGGTCTCGGTCACATGGGCTCCGGCATCGCGGCAAACCTGTTGAAGGCTGGCCATGACCTCACGGTGTGGAATCGCTCCTCCGCGCCCGCGGAAGCCTTGGGCGAAAAAGGCGCGCACGTTGCGCACGCGCCCGAAGAAGCATTGCAGGGCGATATCCTCTTTTCGATGCTTGCGACCGACAGTGCCGTCCGTGACGTGGGATTGGACGGCCCGCTCCTTGAGCACGCAAAAACCGGCCTTGTTCATGTGAACCTGGCGACAATCTCAATCGACTTCGCACGACATCTCGCACAAGCCCATGATGAGCAGGGACTCGGTTACGTCGCCGCGCCCGTGTTCGGCCGGCCGGACGTCGCCGCGGCGGGGCAGCTCACCATCATCGCCGCTGGGGCCAGCGCGAATGTTGCGAAAGTGCGCCCTGTGCTTGAGCAGGTCAGCCGAAGGCTCGCCGTCGTTGGCGAAGCACCGGAGCAGGCCAATCTCTTCAAGGTCGCGGGCAATTTCATGCTGGCCGCCGCCATCGAGAGCATGGGCGAGGCGTTTGCGCTCGTGCGCAAGGGCGGCGTCGATGCGCAGCTGTTTCAGGACGTACTTTCGCAATCGCTGTTCGCCTGCCCCGTGTACCAGGGCTATGGCAACGCCATCGTGAACGCGAAGTTCGAGCCGGCAGGGTTTTCGGTGAAGCTGGGCATGAAGGACGTGAGGCTTGCGCTAGACGCCGCACGGGAATTGTCCGTTCCGCTGCCGCTTGCAAGCCTTGTACACGATCACTTCATTGAGGCGACCGTTGCGGGATTGGGCGATAAGGATTGGGCGTCGCTCGGCGGCCTGCTTGCCAGCAAGGCTGGATTGTGAACGCAGACCTTCTCCGCGATAGCGGCGGAAATAGTTAAGCCATCGCGCGGCAGGTTTGCGCGCATTTGCGGCAGGCTTCTACGCATTCTTCCATGCCGTCCAACTTCATGCAGTCAGCCGCGCAGGCGTTGCACACTTCGGCGCACAACGCGCAAAGCTG
>DATAVW010000130.1:0-6725 GCA_036267515.1 Rhizomicrobium sp. | reverse complement strand
CGCCCGTAACGGTCAGCGGATGCGCGCCGTCCATCGTAATCGTCTTCCCGACGGGATCTTCACTACCGAAGTATTTTTGCGCTTCGCTTTGCGAGAGCACGGCGGACTCGGCCTGGGCGAAGACCATCGCCGGATTATTTTCGACAAGCGGCAACTGGATGATTTTGAAGAAATCCGGATCTACGACATCCACGAATTCAGAAAACTGCCGGTCACTGACTTTGGCCGTCATCCTCTCAGGGATCAGATGGGTTTGCGCCTGTATCTCCGGAATATGAGCGGCGAGCGCCGCCGGCACCGGAAACGGCGTGTTGGCACTGCTGCTATAGCCGTGTCCGGGAAAATAGAATGCTGTTTCCACCCGGTAGAGATTTTGCGTGCCTGGCAGCCACTTGTCGTAGGACAACTCGTCGCGAATGAAGAGAACGATGAAGATCGCACACGCCAATCCCACAGCCAGCCCGACGATGTTGATGAACTGTAGAGCTTGTGCCGCAGGAAGTTGCGGAGTGCAGTCATGAGATAGTTGCCCAGCATCCCCATGGCTAAAGCGCCCGTGCGATATTTTCGGTAACAACAGCGCCGTCCAGCAGGTTGACGATCCGGTGTGCGTATTCCGCATGAGAGTGGGAGTGCGTTACCATTACCACCGTCGTGCCTTCGCCGTTCAGCTCCGTCAGAAGCTGCATCACCTCTTCGCCATTGGCTGTGTCGAGATTGCCGGTCGGTTCATCCGCGAGAATCAGTCTGGGCCGAGAAACGACTGCGCGCGCGATCGCCACGCGTTGCTGCTGACCACCGGAAAGCTGCTGCGGCATGTGACGCGCGCGATGCGCGATCTTCATTCGCTCCAACGCCGCCCGTACACGCTTTTTCCTTTCAGAAGGCGGCACGTCCTGGTGATAGAGCAGCGCCAGCTCCACGTTCTCCGAGACGTTGAGCTCGTCTATCAGGTTGAAACTCTGAAAGACAAAGCCGATTGAGTTCTTCCGCAGATCGGAGAGCTGCGCTTCGGAATACCCGGCGATGTTGTTGTTTCCGAACCAGTATTCGCCGTGCGAAGGGTTATCGAGCATTCCGACAATGTTCAGGAACGTGGATTTGCCGCAACCCGATGGTCCCATGACTGCGACGAATTCCCCCGCCGCGACTTCGAGATTGATGTCTCTCAAAGCGGTCGTTTCCACATCGGTGGTGCGATAGACCTTCTTGAGGTTCTTGAACTTTATCATGCGCTGCCCCCGGTTCAATCAGTTGCCGCCGCTTCCGGCGTTTTCGAATTCCACGCGATCCATGGTCTGGAAAGCTTCGTACCCGGACACGATCACGCGTTCGCCGGGCTTCAGACCATCCAGCACTTCCACATATTGTGGATTGCGGCGACCAAGCCGAACGTTGCGGCGCGCGGCAGAGTGGCCATCCGGCGAAAGCGCGAAGACCCAGTTGCCGCCGGTGTCCTGATAGAATGGGCCGTTCGGCAGCATCACCGCTCGCTCGGCGCCGCCCAACTCGAGCTTCATGTCGATAGCCTGTCCGGTGTGAACGCCGGATGGCGCGGTGCCCACGAAATAGAGGTACCGTTCGAAACCTGCGGATAGATTTTCGCGACTCTCGCCCTGTAGTCGCGCCCGTCTACCGTGAACATCGCTTCTTGCCCCAGGACCACGCGCCCGAGATGGAATTCGTCCACTAGTGCGGTGAGCTTGAAACGATCCCGCGAATCCACCTGTCCCAGCACCGCGCCTTGCGCCTTGGATTGTCCAACTTCGGCGTCCAGCGCGGTCAGCTGTCCATCCATTGGGGCGCGAATGGTTAGCGCTTCAACGGCGGCATTGGCGACTGCCGTGCCGTCCGTGGCGTGCGCGGATTGTGTTTCGCCCATGAGCTGACTTGCGCGAATCTTCCGCTCAACATCGCGCGAGCCCACGGTGACGGAGCGGAGATGGACATAATAGTCGTATTCCTCTTCTTCCGCCTTGTAGGTGCTGGGCGCGATCGCCTTTCCGTTCAGTAGAATCTTGTCACGCGCGAGATCGGCTTTGAGCTTGCTGATCTGATGATCGATATCGAGAATATCGTGCTCATACTTGAATCGCGTTTGTTCAAACGCGAGTTGCTGTGCTGCGACCTGCAGCTGAAGCGCCGGGTTCGACAGGATGATCAGCGGCTGACCCCGCTTTACCATTGCCCCATCTTCCACCAGCACCTGTTTCACGGTGCCTCCCTGATCGGTGGTGAGATAGTTCGTGATGAACGGGGCCACGGCCCCGCGCACCGCAATGAAATCTTCAAAGGGGCCCTCGGTGACGGTGCCGATGGTCAGCCGGTCGATCGGAACGCGATATACATGCGCACCGCTGCCGGCGAGCAGCCAGGCAGCAATGGCAGCAAGAACAAGGGTCCCCAATGCGAACGGGCCGTAACGCCGCCAGGCCGGCTTGCGGGCGATCGCGCGATCCATGCCGCTGGTCTGCGGCCCGTCTTCCGAGGGCTGCCCAAGAATACCGCGAGTCATACGATTACTGCCCGCCCATGCTTGATCGCTCAAACCCATGAGCGTTGCTTGGCAACCCCCGTGCCAACATTTTAATTGAATATTTTCAGTGAGTTATAGAATTGCGTTTGTGATTTACTGTCCGGTTTCGTACGCTTAAGCGGACACTGTCCGGAACCGTACATGCCTCCTGCATTCCCCAGCCCGGCCCGAATCCTCGTCGTTGACGATCAGGAGGACATCTTGCTGGCCGCAAGGCTGCTACTCAAACGGCATTTTCGTTCAGTGGAAACGCTACGGAATCCGGCAGGTCTGCCCGAGTTGGCGCGCGCAAACGCCTTCGACGTGTTGCTGCTCGACATGAATTTCGCAGCAGGGGCTGAAAGCGGCGCGGAAGGTCTGTCATGGCTGGCGCAGGTCATCGCCATCGATCCGCAGGCGGTGATCGTAGTGGTCACGGCGCATAGCGACGTCGAGCTTGCTGTAGCAGCGATGAAAAGCGGCGCCGCCGACTTCGTGACCAAGCCTTGGGAAAATGAGAGACTGCTTGCGACGCTGACCGCTGCCGCAAATCTCCGTCATTCGCGCGTCGAAGCCGCAGAGTTGCGCGATCGCAACCGCGGGCTCGTGGCCGCGCTACAGACCGATTCCGAGATGATCGGCAGCGCGCCCGCGATGCTCAAGATTTTCGAAACCATTCGCCGCGCTGCGCCGTCCGACGCCAACGTTCTGATCCTGGGGGAGAACGGAACGGGCAAGGAACTTGTGGCACGCGAACTGCACCGCCTTTCGCATCGAGCAAACGAAGTCTTCCTGCGGCTCGATCTCGGCGCGCTGTCACCGCAGCTGTTCGAAAGCGAATTGTTCGGTCACAAGCGCGGCGCCTTCACGGACGCGAAGGAAGATCGCATCGGACTGTTTCGCGCGGCGACTGCCGGCACCCTGTTTCTAGACGAGATCGCCAATGTGCCCTTGCACCTTCAGAGCAAGTTGCTGACGGCGCTGGAACGGCACGAGGTTATTCCCGTCGGAGCGAACAAGCCCGAGCCAATCGACGTGCGCATCGTTTCCGCCACCAATTTGCCCCCGGAGCGGCTGACTGATGAGAACCTGTTCCGCCAGGACCTGCTCTACCGCATCAATACAGTGCAGATTGCACTTCCGCCGCTGCGTGAACGACGCGAGGACATTCCGTTCCTGCTGGAACATTTCTTGCGCGTCTATGCGCAGAAGTACAATTTTCCGGCCAAACGGCTGAGCGCAGCAGCGCTGGCGCATCTTACCCGCGATGATTGGGCTGGCAATGTGCGCGCCTTGCGCCACGCCGTGGAACGGGCAGTGATCCTGAGCGACGGCATGATCCTGGAACCGGCAGACTTTCCGCTAAGCGCCCCGCGCGCGCCGGCTCAGGACTCATCAGATCAGTCGGCGCTGATGCTCGATACCATGGAAAAATCCACCATCTTGCGCGCCCTGGACCGGTACAATCGAAATGTGAGCCATGCCGCCAGAGCGCTGGGCCTCACACGCGCGTCACTGTATCGGCGGATGGAGAAATATGGAATCTAGCCGCTTCCGTACCGGCATGGCAGTTCGTACAGCGGCGCTGCTCGTCACCTTCGTCATCGCAATGTGGATGGCGCTGCACACGCATTGGTATGTGAGCACTGCGCTGGTGTTGGCCGCAGCGCTGGCGCAGACCGCACTGCTGTATCGGTTCGCCACGCAATCCGGCCGGGAGATCGCCCGCTTTCTTGATGCCATTGCCTTCGACGATGCCTCGCAGAGCTTCACCAATCTTACGGGCGATTCTGCCTTTCGCGAACTCGGTGCGGCGATGACGCGAGTTATCGACCGGCTACTATCCAGCCGGATTCAACGCGAAGAACAGAGCCGCTACGTTCAGACGTTGCTCGCCCATGTTCCCGTTGCGCTGATCACGATTGATGCGAGCGGCGGCGTAGAGTTGCTCAATGTCGCAGCGCGCCGTCTCTTCGAAAGCCGAATCACGACGTCCTTCGAATTCGCGCGCTACGGGACAGCCTTTTCTGCCGGAGTGGGAGCATTGCCGCCCGCTGGCAGCGCCATCGTGCGCATGGAGCGGGTCTCTGGTCCGCTGCAGCTCAAGGCATCGGCAACCGACATTACGGTTCGCGGCGAAAGGCAGCGCATCATTTCCCTGCAAAATATCGATAGCGAGTTGAGCGCACAGGAGCTTGCGGCATGGCAAACCGTGATCCGCACTATGGCGCATGAAGTGATGAATTCCCTCACGCCAATTTCGTCACTTGCCGCTACGGCCAACGAACTTGTCCGGGACGTGCACGCCTCGCTGCCTTCTGAAAGTGTGCAAGTATCCATGCTGGCAGACGCCGGGGATGCGCTGGAGGCGGTGGCACGGCGCAGCGAGGGCCTGCTATACTTCGTCCAGAATCATCGCCGCCTCACCAAACGGCTGGTGACCCGCCCCGAGATTGCGTCAGTCCGGCGCCGCTTCGCTCATATCTCACAGCTGTTCGGTGGCGAGCTTATCACGCGCGACATCCGGTTTGAAACATTTGTCGAGCCAGAGACCCTCGAGATTGTGGTGGACACCGAACTACTCGATCAGGCGCTGATCAATTTAATGCGCAACGCCATTGAGGCGCTGGACAATGAGCACCAGCGCACGATCCGCCTTTCGGCGCACCGCGATTTCGATGGTCATGTCGTAATCGCTGTTGCCGACAGCGGCGCGGGCATCCCGCCTCAACAACGCGACAAGGTCTTCGTGCCGTTCTTCACCACCAAGCGGCAGGGCAGCGGCGTTGGGCTCACCCTGGTGCGCCAGATCGCGGCCGTTCACAACGCAACAGTGGACATCGGCGAAACGCACGGAGGCGGCGCGACCGTCCGTTTGCTATTTTAACTCTCGTTCAGCCGGGCGACGCTCGGTGCCGCCCGGCCGGAGGCCGAGAGTCGAGGTTCTTCCCTGAATTTTCCCTCTTAATTTTGCGCGAGAGCAGAAAGTTCGAGGACGGCTGACCCGCCACGCACAAACTCCGACCCTCCCTTGGAGGCCGAAGTGTAGGTCTCGACTCTCGAGATAGAGACTGGTGCGCAAGGGCGCGGAAATTTCCCTGATCCAAGTCTCTTCGGCGGCACCGGAGAATGAACAGCGCGCAAAATTGCGGCGCAGTGTGGTGGTTTTGGCGCCAGGCACTGAAACTCGCGGTTCGGCAGGATTGGAGTGGTACAGCAGGAAAAAAGGCTACAACTCTGCTCCTCAAATGAACGGCGATGCGGAGCATATTGCGCCACAACATCCCAGCTCAGTCTCAGGCTTGCATTATAGAAGCCATTTCCGGCCAGAGTCTGTCAGACAAGGGATTAATTCGTCAGCTTGAATACAGTGCCGGAATCGCTGGCTCCGCCCCGCACTGTGGTGCCGTAGATGTCGCCCTTTGCGTCCATAATGATTCCGGCAAATGGCCACCAGCCATCGCTGATGCCACCAGCTAAGGAATAGAGCACGGTCTCTTTGCCCCTGGGCGTCAATTTGAAAACGACTCCATTATTGCTCGTGCCACCATTTTGGGTCGTGCCATAGAGATTGCCCTGTGCATCCATCACCAGGCTACCTGATGGGTCTACGCCCGGGTTGCCCGCGCTGAACCTAAAAAGAATGGTCTCTTTGCCGTTCGGCATCAGTTTGAAAGCCACGCCCGCCCCGACGCCACCCGTTGCGGTCGTGCCATAGAGGCTGCCCGAGCTATCGATTACCAGCCCGGCGAGAGGATCTTGGCCATCGCCAGGAGGGTCGCCACTGACAATGCCCCGAAAGGCATGGAGCACCGTTTCATTTCCATCGGGTGATACTTTGAAAACAACGCCGCAGCCAAAACCACATTTGGCAAACCTCCCGCCAGTCTCGGTCGTGCCGTAAAGATTGCCAGCTTGGTCTATGACCAAAGGTGCGGAAGGATAACCGCCATCTTTTCGACCGCTGAAGGAATAGAGTACGGTTTCCGTGCCGTCTGGGGCAATCTTGAAAACGGTGCCACAATTATTTGCATTGCAATCGCCACGCCCGCCGCCGACATGGGTTGTACCGTAAAGATTGCCTTTCTTGTCCATAATAAGAGTGGCCGCTGGTCGGCCGCCATCGGGATCGTTGCCATTGCCGCCTGTAAACCTATGAAGAATGGTATAGCCGCCGCCCGTTGTCAGCTTGAACCCTACACCTGAAATA
>DATAVW010000129.1:0-3258 GCA_036267515.1 Rhizomicrobium sp. | reverse complement strand
GCCATACACGCTTACTCCAACCGTGTGCGGCACGCCGTTGCTCAACAATCCGGCAAAGGGAGTGAGATCGACGCGATAGGGTGTGAAGTTCAGCGTGTCGATATCCGGAATTGGACGCCATAGATATGGGTCGATGCCGCCGGTGTAAATCCACGGATAAACCGGCGAAACGCCCGCGGGCGTGCCATCAATCGTGACCTGCGCCTCGCGAAATGCGCCGCCACCGCAGCTTTGGAGCGTGCCTGCTACGTTGTTTGGTACGCAGGTGTACCAGAACTCGTCTCCGCTCTGGCTCTGTGCAAACACGTCGAGATAGGCGCGCTCAACGTTGGTTGGCAAAGTCACCGTGGTCGAAAGTACAGAAGAAGAATTGCCCAGCGCCACTGTGCCGCCATTCGGCCCTGCCGACAGCGGATAGACCTGGTCGGCCGTGTCGGGCGCCTGCTGGTGCTTCGGCACCGGATAGAAATCAAGTTCGGCGCTGCCGTAGAGGATGCCGGTGTAGGTGGAATCCACAGTATTGCCGAGATCGACTTCGCCGCTCTGGTTCCTGGTGAAGAGCGGCGTGTAGTCGGTGAGGTCGCTTTCGACCGTCCAGTTGCGCGCAACGCTCGCCGAAGGTTCGGCGGTGGTGCCGAAATAGACGTTCACGCCGCCAATCCAGATGTTCGCGGTGCGGTCATACTGGCGCCCGGCGGTGATGTTGAAATCGCCATGCAGAACTACTTTTTCCCACGGCCCAGGACAGCTAGCGGTGTAGGCGAACGGATGTCCGGAATAATCGGCAAAGGTGAAATCGCTGAACAACTGCACCACGCATGGCTTGCCCGCGGACCGCGACTGCGGCGGATCGGCGGTGACCGTATTCGCCGAGCCGATCACAGGCGTGGAAGGCGCACTGTACTTTTGCGCGGCGGCGTTCAGGGTGAGAGCAAACAAGGCAAGGGCAACGGTGACGCGGGTAAGCACGGGGGACTCCTTGGCCCGACCACTTCGGGGGTGACTAGGATTAATCCAGCAGCTTGCGATGTCAAGCGCGGCCCGTGTGAGACATATATCGTCAGGCGATTCATTTTCCCTCGTATTAAAAATACGCGGCATGGCGTTATATACTCCGCGCACCGCAATTCAAGACTTCTCTGCCGGTGAAAGATTGAGGAGACAACATGGGCACAGCTCCGTGGGGGCCGCATGGACCGCAGGTTCCGGCGAATACGGTGACGCCAAACCCGACGGCGCAGTCTGGGCCTGTGCCTAACTATGGGCAGGATGCATCCGGCACCTTTACGCCGTCGGCCTATACCGGTGGAGGAAACATTGGCTTGCTGGTCGGCAACTTCCTTCTCAGCCTGTTGATGCTGGCTTACCTCTGGGAAGTGTTTGTATGCCTTTATCCGCTGACTGCGTTCACTGGATTTCTCGCCTCGCTCATCGTAGCCCCAATGGTCGCGCGTGCCGATCCCTCAGACCTGAATTTCGCGCGAGCCGTTGGAGTGCTTGCGATGATCGTCGTAGCGTACGTCATGATTCGCGTGGAGTATCGCTTGGCGCAGCTGACCGGCTATCGGCTGGCGAGGCACCCGGTGCGATTGGTGCTGCTCGGCGTCCTCGCGATCCCAGTGCTGATGATGGTGGAAGGCGCGTACGTGCCGGGCTCGGAGACACGCTTCATTCTTGCGAGTCTGTCGAGTCCCGCGCGGATGATGCGCTTTGCCGCGAATCCGGTGAACCTCGCGATTCTGGCTGCATTCGTCGTTGCCGCGCACTTCGTGCTGTGGAACTGGCGCTGGGCGCGCGAGTTCTGGCACAAGCGGCTGCGGGCAGTTGGAATGAAGTAGATCTCACCTATTTTCCCGGATCCACCAGCGCCCCATACACCGCCGCGTGGCTGCGGTACAGCAGCGGATGGTTATCGGGACTCGATCGGCGCTGGATCATTCCGACGAACACTATGTCATTGGTGGGATCGACCCAGAACCACGTACCGGCGGCGCCATCCCAGAAAAAGGTGCCTTTGCCGTCGGGGAGTTCGGCGGCGGGTGGATCGAATACTACGGCGCAGTTGAATCCGTAGCCGAAGCCTGGGCGCATTACGTGCCGGCCAATTCCCCACTGGCCGTTGAGAATGTCGGTGGGGACGTGATTTGAGGTCATCAGCTTCACCGTCGCCGGCGCGAGCACCCGTTTGCCGTCGAGTGTGCCGCCATTCGCTAGCATCTGCGCGAAGCGATAGTAATCTTCAGCGGTTGAAACCATGCCGCCTCCGCCGGAGGGCATGGTTGGCGGCTCAGAGTAGCTTGCGCCTGAATCATCGAGCACCGCCTTGCCCTCGGGGCCACCTTTATATAGTGTGGCGAAGCGCGGCCGCTTATCGGCGGGCACGTAGAAGCCTGAATCTTTCATGTTGAGCGGCACGGTAATCTCATCGCGCACAAAATCGGGCAGTGATTTGCCGGAAAGCTTCTCGATGATGTAGCCCTCGATATCCATCGAGACGGAATAGTTCCATCCCTTGCCGGGCTGGAACAGCAGCGGAATTTTCGCCACGCGCTCGATCATCTCCTGCAGGGTCTTCGACTTCATCACCTGCTCGTCACGGTACATCTGGTCCACCGGGTTGTCGTGTCCCTCCATGCCGTAACTGAATCCGGCGGTGTGCGACATCAGCTCGCCCATGGTTGGCGCGTGCTCGGGATCGGCGAGCACCATTTTGCCGTCGGCGCCTTTTCCGGCATATACCTTCAGGTGCGCAAACTCGGGCACGAACTTCGAAATAGGGTCCGATGGCAGCCACTTGCCGCGCTCGTAGAGAACCATCATGGCGACTCCGGTGATGGGCTTGGTCATGGAGTAGTCGCGGAAGATGGTGTCTTTCGTCATGGGCGCGCCGCTGGCGACGTCGCGCTTGCCATAGGTACGGTAGTCGATGATCTTGCCGTGCCGCGCGAGGATGGTGATGGCTCCGGCAAGCTGCTGGTGATCGATTTCGTCCTGGATGATGGAATGCAGGTTTTCGAGCCGTTGCGAGGAGAAGCCGACGGATTCGGGCGTGGCGGGTTTGGTTTGCGCTGACACGAACGCTGTAAACGATAGTGTTACAACGCAGATGATCAGAACTAAAGGTGAATGAGCGCGCATGATCGCCCCGTTTGGAATTGAACTTGACGTGGGCGCGATTGTACTAAACGGCTTTGTGTCGTCCCTGGCGGGACTCTAAAGAACTTCTGATGCGGACCCGGCACTCACGTGCCGGGCTAT
>DATAVW010000128.1:0-19102 GCA_036267515.1 Rhizomicrobium sp. | reverse complement strand
AAAACCCAGTTCGCACTTTCATCCTGTCCGGTGCGCCATGCTGATCCAGATTTACGAAATCACCAGTCCAGAAGAAGCGGCTGCGATCTCCGCCATGGGCGTCGATCACATCGGCGTGCTGGTGGGCGACGGCAGCTTCCTGCGCGAGCAGTCAACGGCGAGAGCGTACGAAATCTTCGCGGGCATCCATTCCGGCGCGAGGCGCTGCACATTATCGCTTTTGGGGGAGGTGCAGCAGATTGCGCAGATCGTCACCGCGCTTCGACCGGACATTCTTCACCTCGGTGCGGCGCCTGACCGGCTTTCGCCTGCCGATGTCAAAGAGTTGAAGCTTGGATTCCCTGCACTGACCATCATGCGAAGTATTCCTGTGTTCGACGAGAGCAGTATCGCGATCGCTCAAGCCTATGACGGTGTTGCGGACGTGCTGCTGCTCGACAGTTACAATCCGGGAGACCGACAGATCGGTGCGCTCGGCGTTTCTCACAGCTGGGACCTGGATCGGCGGATCGTTCAGGGCGTCCGCACGCCGGTTATCATCGCAGGTGGCTTGGGGCCGGAGAATGTTGGCGCTGCCGTAGCGGTGTCGCATCCTGTCGGTGTCGATTCCAAGACTTGCACGGACAAGGTAGATGGCAGTCACGCCAAGGATCTGGCGAAGGTACAGGCATTCGTCCGCGCGGCACGCGCTGTCTCCGTGCTAGGGTGACGCATGCCGCTCGCCAATCCTTTCATCGTCCTCTCTTATGTCGGTGGGCCAGCGGTGCTCACCAGCGCCACCAGCCTGCTCGTCCTCAGCACCAGTAACCGCTTTGCCCGCGCAGTAGACCGCTCCCGCTTGCTGTCGGAGAAATTATCGATGCCCGGCGCAGATTGCCGTCCTTCCTTCCGGGACGAGATGCCTGAAGTGCATCGGCGGGTTCTTCTGATTGGCCGCGCGCTGGTGTGCTTTTATCTGGCAGTTGCCTGTTTTGCGCTGGCGACACTCGGTTCCATCGCCGGAGCCGTTATGGGGCAGGTGCTGAGCAGCCCGCTCCAATCCGCCTTTACCGTCGCGGCGTTTGTGACAGGCTTGATCGGCTTCTGCGCCTTCATTACCGGCGCCGGGATGCTGGTCGGCGAAAGTCGCACCGCGGTGCGTTCGTTGTCGCGCGAATATCGCGAGGCCATTTCGCTCACCTTACGAAAAGACATTTGACTCTTGTGCGGCACGGAACATTCAATGCGGATCGACCGTTGCTCGTGATCGAGCGGAGAAGCGCCTCAACGGCGCACATTGGAGGAGGACCTTCATGGCAAGAACGAAATCGAAATCCGGCCGCAAGAGTGGTGGTGGTGGCCGCAAAAAGGCAACATCAAAACGCGGCGGCCGCAAGACGGCCGCATCCGCACGATCCAAGACCGGCGCGCGCAAAGCGGCGAGCAAGACCGGCGCACGCAAAACGGCGAGCAAGCGTGGTGGAGTGCGGAAGACAGCGCGCAAGACAGGCGGCGCACGCAAGACAGCACGCAAGACAACTGCAAGTCGCGGCGCATCCCGACGTGCCACAGGATCAAGCGCGCGGTCCACACGCACCGCGGCGCGCAAGACGAGCCGTTCTTCCGGCCAGCGCGGGCGTAAATCTCGCAGCAGCCAAACCTCCGGCCAGGAGAGCATGGGCGACGCGGGGGGCGAAGGCGGCGGCGGCCGGAACGAAGGCGAGGGCAGTTATACCGCCTCCCGTCATTTCCGAACTGCGCAGACCGGTTTTGTCCAGCGTAACCGCGGCCGGATCGCGCGAATGGGCAAGGAGGCCGAAGCCGCACTGGAAAGCCGGGAGGGCGACGAACTGCGGAGCGCCGAAGACGAAGCACGCTCCCATTCTGCCGGCGACGATCAGTGGTGAATTTCTTGACAGCCGCTCCACAGGGCGGCTGTCGCGCTTTCACGAGTAATCGCTGCTTTCCACCCACAGCGCTGCAAGAGTTTCCAATCCGAAGCGGTCCTCCTCGCTGAAGCGATTGCAGATTGGGCTGTCGATATCGAGGACGCCGACGATACGGCCTTGCTTGAGCAATGGCACCACAATTTCGGACCGAGAGGCCGTATCGCACGCAATGTGGCCAGGAAACTTCTCCACATCCGGCACTATAATCGCTTCTTTGCGCTGGGCGGCCGTCCCGCATACACCGCGGCCCACGGGAACACGCACACACGCGGGCTGACCCTGAAACGGTCCCAGCACCAGATCATCAACTTTCAGGAAATAGAAGCCAGCCCAGTTTACGCTCTCCAGCCCGCCATACAGCAGAGCCGCGAGGTTCGCAGCATTGGCGATGGCGTCGCGTTCGGCCTCGAACAGTCCGCGGGCCTGCAGGAAAAGCTCGCGATAGATTTCCTGCGTCGTACCCGTGGGACGCTCGGCGGCGAACATCAGGTGTCCTTCGGACTGAAGGCAAGCGCCGCGCCGTTCATGCAATAACGTTGGCCGGTAGGCGCTGGCCCGTCAGGAAACACATGCCCCAGATGCCGGCCGCACCGGGCGCGGTGCACTTCCGTGCGCGTCATCAGCAAACTGCGGTCGGCCGACATGCCAACGGCGCCGTCCTTCGGGCGATAGAAGCTCGGCCACCCGGAGCCGCTTTCGTATTTGGTTTTGGAATCGAACAGCGATTGACCGCAGCCGGCCCAGACGAACTGACCTTCGCGTTTTTCATGATTCAACGGGCTCGCGCCGGCAGGTTCAGTGCCGTGCTTCCGCAACACGCGATAGGCATCGGAGGACAGTTCGCGCCGCCACTCCTCATCGCTTTTTTCGAAGGGGAAACTCTGATCCTGCATGCTGGATTCTCCTGTCACCCGCCCGGTCACCAAAGATAAGTTCGCAGGGCCCGAGCGGCTAGGCTCAAGCCGTTGCAATTTATTCGTCAAAGCGTCTCCAGTTTCGCAAGCGCTTCTTCGACGGCAGCCGGATCCACCCGGAACCATTCGTTGCGCCCCCCCTTGCTTCCCACCAGCGGAAGGTAGCCCTGCCCCATCGCTTTGGTCAGCAGGAAATAGACGGGTTTCACGCGCTCCACATTGCTGATCTCCAGCACCTTGGTACTCTCCGGCGCGAACAGCAGGTTGGAGAGACCGGCGCCATGCGGCCCCACAATCATCTCCGCTTCCGCGAACAGCGCCACCTGATCACGAAACGACAGCTTGCCGGCGGCGATGTTCTGGAAGCCGCGGCGAGCGAAGCTCGGCCAGATTTCGGCCTCGTTCAGGATCCGACGTTTCCTTGTGTCGTTGCGATTGATGTAAAGGCGCCGATGTGGAGGCGCCGGCGAAAGTCCGTAGCCTGAAATCGCCAACTCGCGCATCGAATTCATGATGTCCGGCGCCAGAAACGTCCGGCGTACCGGCTGAATGTCATCGATCAGATAGAGCGTTGGCAGACGCCAGCGTTCCCGTTCCGGCACGGCCACGAACTGCAGATTCGGATGCTGCGCTTCGAGAAAGCGATAGAGATCGCGCTGAAAGCCGGGCGGGCCTTCGTTTGTCAGCACCACGAATGGCGTATCCCACAGGTCGAACCGCGACAGCAGGAAGAAAATTCGCGGTAAGCGATCGAACAGGAAGTGAAAGAAGTGCCGGTGACCGCGATACTCTCCCACCATGCTGAAGTAATTGGCCTGCGGCTTGTCCACCCGCGTTGACGGCATATCGACGAAATCGTGGTAGCTGGCGCCGGGCCCGTAGCGGTCGGTGGTGTAGCGGGACTGGAAAAGCACACCGTGGCTTTCGTCGATCACCGCGCCCGTGCTGCCCAGCACGGTGGCACCTTCCAGGCGCACGAGCGCAATCGCGCGTTCGACGGTTTCGGGTAAAGGCGGATCGAAGCGCCTGGCGTATTCCGCTTCCTGTGGCGTGAGCGGCAGCGGTTGCTGTTCCTCGACGAAACGCACATCGCCCGCTTGGGTGAGAGGGATGACTTTTTCGTAAAAAGGGTACCGCTGTTTGAGGGACGGTACGAGACGTGTTGCTGCCTTCAACGCAAGCCAACGCAGGTTGCGGGAGCCGAATTTGCGGGCTGCCACGCGTTCGGCTCTCAGCGCGGGCTGCGTTTGGCGAGAATGCGCTGCAAAGTGCGGCGGTGCATGTTCAGACGACGCGCGGTTTCCGAAACGTTGTGGCCGCACAACTCGTAAACACGCTGGATATGCTCCCAGCGCACCCGGTCGGCAGACATTGGATTCTCAGGCGGCTTGGGCTTGCTGCCGGGCGTCGCCAGCAGTGCTGCCAAAACATCGTCGGCGTCCGCGGGTTTGGGAAGATAGTCGATGGCGCCGTATTTCACCGCCGCCACCGCGGTCGCGATATTGCCGAAGCCGGTGAGCACCACTACCCGCGCATCGCGCCGCGAACTGTGGAGCGTTTCCACGACATCGAGGCCGTTGCCGTCTTCGAGCTTCAGATCGACCACGGCAAAGGCTGGCGGCGACTCTTTGGACCGCGCGATGCCCTGTGCCACGTTCTCCGCGATGCTGACGGTAAAGCCACGGGCTTCCATGGCGCGCGCGAGCCGCTCGCGGAATGGACGATCATCTTCGACAATGAGGAGCGTGCGCTCCTCGGATGGGTCTACGGACATGCCGGATTTCCTTGGGGCGGCGATACAGATTTCCGGCCGCCCAGACAAGATATAGTGCGCGCGGGAGCTATAGAACAGGTGAAGTACCCGGTGGATGCTCGCCATCGATGGCGCCACGAGGCCAGCGGGCGGTCACCCGCGCCCCACCCCGGTTGAGGTTGGTGGCCCTGAGGCTGCCGCGGGTTTGTTCGATCAGCGTCTTGGCGATAAAAAAACCCAGCCCCATTCCCTGCTCACCCGCATAAGCCGCCGCAGGCTCCAACTCGGTTTCGGCCACGGCGTAGCTGCCCGGCCGCGAAGTGACGTAGGGTTCGCCGATTCGCTCAATAATATCCGGCGCGAAACCCGGGCCGTCATCCTCCACCGCCACCCGAACTTCCTTTGCGTCCCAGATTGCGCGGACGGTCACTTGGGTCTGAGCGAAATCGACCGCGTTGGCGATCACATTTCCGAGGCCATGGATCAGGGCGGGTGCTCGCCACACTTTGGGCTCCGAGGTCTTCGATGCGGCTTGGGGAATATCGATGGTGATCGCCACATCACCACCGCGATACTCGTTGGCGAGATCGTCGAGCAGCGCGCCCATAGGCAGCCTGTCCATGGCACCGATCACGCTTTCTTCAGGCCGAGCCAGTCTAATGAGGATACCCCGGCAGCGCTCGGCTTCCGCCCGCAACAGCCGCGCATCCTCGGCTTCCGGCGACTGCGGCGGCAGCGCGTGCTCCAATTCGCGAGAAACGACCGCGATGGTCCCGAGCGGAGTGCCCAATTCGTGCGCTGCTGCCGTCGCAAGCGCCCCTATCGAGGCCATGCGGTGCTCCCGGGCCAGCGCCAATTGCGTGGCGGCAAGTCCTGCCGACATGCGCGCCGCCTCGCTGGCCATCCGCCAAGCGTAGATTGAGGTGAAGCCGATGCCGATGACCAGCGAGGCCCAAATCCCCACCTGATAGAGCGGGGGCAGGTTCAGCGTTTCGTGCGGCGCCCAAGGCAATGGTTGATGCACGACGGCAATCACACTGATGGAGACAAAGGCGAGAAAGGCCAGCACGAAGGTGTTGCCGAAATTGAGGGTTGCCGCGCCAACCACAACCGGCGCGAGAAACATCAGCGCGAACGGGTTCTGGATGCCGCCGGTGAAGTACAGCAAGGCCGCCAGCTGCAGCTCGTCATAGGCAAGGTAAGCGGTGGCCTCCCGGTTGGTGAGGCGGTGCGCTGCCGGGTAGCGCACGGCGAGACCGAGGTTCAGTGCGGCGCTCGTGCCCACGGCCATGACACAGGCGAACAGCGGCAGCGGATAATTCAGTGCGAAGTAGACGATGAACAGCGCTACCGATTGGCCCGCTACCGCCATCCAGCGCAGATTGTTGAGCGTGCGCAGGCGGACACGTCCACGGGCGGACGGCGACAGTTCCGCGGCCAGGCGCGGCCAAAAGCGCGCCCAGCCGCGCACTTTCTCCACTTCCAGCACCGGCAGGATGGTTTCATTCATCCGAGACCATTCGCCTGTTCACGACTGCGGCCGCGCCAGTCTATCAATCTGCAATGCTCCGCACACCTCAGGCGTTGATCCCGTATGTTGTCGCCCTCGGCTGCGTGGCCGCGGGTGGGCTCTGGTACGAGACAGAGCAAAGCTCGGGATCCCGCGCGGTAACGGTGGGCATACCACAAATAGGCGGACCATTCTCACTTGTCGATCAGGACGGACGAGCGAAAACCGACGCCGATTTCCGCGGCCGCTGGATGCTCGTGTATTTCGGCTACACCAATTGCCCTGATGTTTGCCCCACCACCCTGGCGCTGATGAGCGAGGCGCTGAAAGAGTTGGGCGGGCGCGCCACGCTGATCGCCCCCATCTTCATCACCGTCGATCCAGAGCACGACACGCCGAAAATGCTGAAGCAGTATCTGGCGTCGTTCGATTCGCGCTTCATCGGGCTGACCGGATCAGAGCAACAGATCGCCGTCGTCGCGCGCGAATACAAAGTGTACAGCGTGAAGCGGCCGCTGAAGGGTGGCGGCTACGCTGTCGATCACTCCAGCGTCGTCTGTTTGATGGATCCTTCCGGCAAATTTGCTGCCGTATATGACAACTCGCAAACACCCGAAAAGATCGCCGCCGATCTCCGCAAGCGATTGTAATTGCGCGCGCTGTCGTCGTGATCAAATTGCCGGCGCTGGTAAACCAGTGAGCGAGGCGGCGGCGATCAACGTGTTGCGCATGAGACAGGCGATTGTCATGGCGCCCACGCCGCCGGGCACGGGCGTGATGGCGCCGGCGCGTTCGCTTGCCGCGGCGTAATCCACATCGCCAACGATCCGGTATTTGCCCTCACCCGCATCCACGCGATTGATGCCGACATCGATCACGGTTGCGCTTGGTTTCACCCAATCGCCTTTGACAAACTCCGGTTTTCCGATGGCAGCCACCAGAATGTCAGCCCGGCGGCAATACTCCGGCAGATCGCGCGTTTTCGAATGCGCCATGGTAACGGTGGCGTTCGCGGCGAGCAGCAACTGCGCCGCGGGTTTGCCGAACAGAAGCGAACGACCGATCACCAGCGCGTTCGCGCCAGCTACCTCAACCCCGTATTCCTTCAGCAACAGCATCACGCCCATCGGCGTGCAGGAGACAAGCGTGGCGTGTCCGCTGAGCAGTAATCCTGCATTCGTGGGCGTGAGCGCGTCCACATCCTTGCGCGGATCGAGCGTGCCCAGCACCGCCTCTTCGCGCACCTGTTTCGGCAACGGCATCTGCACCAGAATGCCATGCACTTGGGAATCCTCGTTCAGCGCGCGCACGCGGTCGAGCACGTCCGTCTCATTTGCGTCGGCAGGCAGATGGAAGCTCACCGAATGGAAACCGAGAGCTGCCGCCGTCTTATTCTTGTTGCGGACGTAGACTTCGCTGGCGGGATCATTGCCCACCAGCACGGTGGCAAGCCCCGGCACGATGCCATGCTCGCGCGAAAGCCGGGCCGCTTGCGCCGCCACCTGCTCCTTCAGCCGCGCGGAAACCGCCTTGCCATCGATGATGCGCCCCGTCATGCCGGTCAAACCGTCTGATACAGGTACTTTGTTTCTACCCACACCAGCACATACTGCAGAAACCAGATGGCGATGAGGACGATCAGCGGCGAGAGATCGAGGCCGCCGATCGGCGGAATCACACGGCGAATCTGGCGAAAGACCGGCTCGGTGAGCGCCGCCAGGGCGCGGATGATGGTCCGGGCAAACTCGTTGTAGGTGTTAAGTACCCCGAAGGCGACGAGCCAACTCACGACCACTGCGATCACCACCACCCACCAGTAAAGATCAAGCAGGGCAAGGAGCAGCGCGACAACGGGATTATGCCCAACGGAGATCACGGATATTCCTTCAAGTCAGATGCGAAAGCTGGTTTGCCAAGCCGAAGCCGTGTGGAAGCGACGCAGCCCATCTTCGCGCTGTCGTGCTCCGACGTGGCAGTCTCCACCCGCTCGCGCGGGAGTAGACTGGTGGAGCTGAGCGGGATCGAACCGCTGACCTCCTCATTGCGAACGAGGCGCTCTCCCAACTGAGCTACAGCCCCAAGCCTAGGCCTGGCGCCCCGCGTTGGCGGGACGGGCGTATGTAGGAAGCCGCCCCAAAGGGTGTCAAGGCGAACCGCGGAAGACCGGCAAAACATGCACCTCAGAACGCGGTCCGGCAGGAAAGAAGAGCGATGCTTCCGCGTTTTTCGGAGTGCAACGCCAAAGGCGAGGACGACATGATCCGCAAACTGAAATCCGGCGAGTACCGACTCTATTCACGCAAGACAGACCCAAAGACAGGCAAGCGCCGCAACCTTGGTACCTTCAAATCGCGCACCGCCGCCGAGAAGCACGAGAAGGAGGTGCAATACTTCAAGCGTGCAGGCTAGTCATCTGCGGTTCGCGGCCGACACCCGAACCTATTTCCCGCTATACCTCATCCGCCAGATAGTTCTGCCGGCATCGTCGGCTATCAGCAGACTGCCGTCTCTCGACACCAGCAATCCTGCCGGCCGGCCGTACACATGCGCAGGGCTTGTTTTCCCGTCCCAGAAGCCGGTGACGAAATCCTCGTAGCCGCCGACCGGCTTGCCACCTGCAAAATGAATCCGCACCACTTTGTAGCCGTGCGGATGGCCCGAATTCCACGAACCGTGAAATGCCACGAAGGCATCGCCCTTGTAGTCGGCCGGAAACTGCGCGCCCTCGTAGAATGCCAAGCCCAATGGCGCGGAATGCGCCTGGAAGAGTACGTCTGGCACTTTCGTCTTCTTCACCAAATCAGGGCGTTTCGAACCGAAGGTGGGGTCGGGATTCGGTCCGATATAAGCGTAGGGCCAGCCGTAGAATGCGCCGGGCTCCACATGCGTCGCGTAATCCGGCGGCAGATCGTCGCCCAAGCCGTCGCGCTCATTCACCGTCACCCACATTTCGCTGGTGCCGGGCTGGAACACGATGCCTACGGGGTTGCGCAGCCCGCTGGCGTATGTCGATAGCAATCCGCTCGCGCCGACCTTCTGCACACTCGCGCGCGTGGGTGGATCTGTGGTCTCCACATTTCCGGCGCTGCCGATAGCGACGTACAGCGTTCCGTCGGGCCCGATTGCGACATCGCGCGTGCTGTGGCCGCCTTTGCCGCCGAAGCTTTGCTGTGTGATGCGCTGCTGATTTCCGCGCTGCGTCGCACCGTCCGTGTAACCGAGCTTCCACAGCGCATTGAGATCGCCCACATAGAGCGCTCCATCATGGAAGGCGAGGCCGTGTGGCCGGTCGAAGCCACGCGCGAAGGTGAACGTCTCCTCTGCTTTGCCGTCGTGGTTGGAGTCCCGCAACAGCGCGATTTTGTTAGCACCTGGTTCGGCGACAAACACATCGCCATTGGGTGCCAGCGCCATGAAGCGTGGATCGGAAAGTCCGCTGGCGAACACGGAAATCGTGAAGCCCTTCGGCACCTGCGGTAGCCAACCGTTCGGCCGCGACACGGTTTGCGAACTGTTGTCCACCGCAGGTGTGGCATACGGCTTGGGCAAATCCTGGACCCGGATTTGGTGCTTCATGCCGGGCGCATCCGCGAATGCAACCGAGGCAAAGGCCGTGCTCATCAACAAAACCAGCGCACCGCGTTTCATCCCACTGGGCCTTTTGAATACTTCTCGTTCGCATCCGCCAGCGCCCGCGCGACCGCGGCTTGCGCTTCTGGATTGAATCCCATGGCGCTGTGCGCCCCGGAGACCTCCACGTTTGTGCAGTTGTCGGATTCGTCCTGCAAACAACAGCGCCAATCGATAATGCCGTCGTCCTGCGAATAAAGCGCGGTCACCGGAACCGGCGGCGTCCGTTCAATTTCATCCCGCAGCGCCACCACATCCGGCCCGTGCAGCGGCGCCATCAGCTTGACGATAGACTCAAGTGGCGTGGCGACCGGGAAGCGTATGGGACTCGCCAAGGTCACCACATGACTGATTTTTTCGGGATGACGATGCGCCAGCACGCGCGCAAAGGCGCCTCCCAGGCTTTGCCCGATCAGGATTATCGGACCACCGCTTTCCGCGTGCAGCCGCTCTACCGCCTGTTCGAGGTGCGGCAGAAATCCTTTGGTGGGACCAAGGTTCAGCGCCACACCCGCAAATTCCACGCGATAATCCAGGTGGCGCAGGAAATCGCGCAACGGATGCATGGTCCAGTCGCCGGCAAGAAAGCCCGGGATGAGCAGCACGGTCTCTCCGTGCCCGCGCGGCAGATCGTCGGGATAGTGCGCTGTAGCCAGCGTGGCGCGTGCCGCTTCCACGATTTCGCGCATCCAACTGCCGAATCCGAGCCCGGATTCGGTAGTCGGCGGGATTACGGCAACGAAAGGAGATTCATCCATAGCTTTACTCACCTAGCGGATATGCCGCCATCCACTTTCCGTTCCGCGCCCGTCACCAATTTCGACTGGCTGGTGGCCAGATATAGGACCGCGCGGGCGATATCGTCAGGGCCGTCAAATGGCCAAGTGGCACCTGACCGGCGATCTTCGCGCCCTCCCCACATATCGGTCCAGCTGTCACGATAACCGCACGATCTTGATTTTCGTTTTCGCGGACCCCGCACCCCCTCCCCCCTATCGCGAAAAGTTGCCGGTCGAACCTTTGAAAATGAAGGAAAGTATCCCATCGCGCGAGTCGGAAAGAGACCACCGCGCCAACGTCCACCTCGTTGCTTTGCCGGCGTGCTGACGCGCGACGAGTGCCTGCCCATCGCAATCCATCTTCAGATCGCATGCTCAACCTGATCATCTCTGCAGCATACCGCAGGAATACCGGTGGAGAACGCCGCGAATGCAAATTTTGGTGAACCCGCTGACATCGCGAAGCGAATCCGCTCCGTCGGATCAATTTGGGGAATGGATGCTCAAATGCAGCGCAGTTCGGGTTCGCGGCGGGGTGTTGCGGTCGGGCTCATGTCATCGCGGGCCAACGCTTCCGACCAGGTTTCGAAAGAATCCGCGCCGCCGCCGCGGCGATGGAAATAGATTCGCTGCGCCAACGCCCGCATTGGGGGCGTCATCAGCATCGCGTTGAAGACAAAATTCGGCGGCGCGAGATCGAAGCCGCTGCGCAACAGTCGCTTTAGCGCATAGCGCGGAACCTCGCGCGCGAACGCTGGCGCAGGGCTCTGACCGCGGTCCAGCAGATAATCGCTCACCAGCTGCGCAGCGCGGCGGCCGAACGATAGTGCCGTGTGGATACCGCCACCGGTAAGCGGCGACACCAGGCCTGCTGCATCGCCGATCAGGAGCACCCGGCCGCGCCCCAGCGGGGCCACCGGGCCCCCGGTGGGGATCAGCCCGCTGCGCCGCTGCACCACATGCAAACGGTTGAAGCCGAACCGCTCTCGCACCCGTGCGATGAAGGCTTCGAGATCCGGCTTGCGGCGATGGCGCGCAGCGATGCCGATTTGCGTGGCACCATGCCCCGGCACGACCCAGCCGATGTAACCTGGCGCAAGGCGGCTGTCGGCAAAGCAATGCAGGAAGCGCGGATCGATTTTCGTGATGGGCTCGCATTCGATTTCCGCCCCCACGAGAAAGCGGCGATTTCGCCCCAGACGGAATTGTTCCGCCACGGCGGAACGCGCCCCATCGGCGCCGATGAGGAAGCGTGCCTTTAACCCCAGCGACGGCAGCAGGATCCCCTCGCGTGTTTCTGCAGCACTTTCGAAACGGGTGTTGAAGCGCACCGTGGCGCCGGCGAATTGCGCCTCCGCGGCCATCCAGCGCAGGAACTCCGGCGTGTCGGTCGCCTGGAAATAGTATCCCGGCGCCGAGAGATCGAGAGCGCGGCCGTCCGGCGCGTACATCCGCACGCCGCGCACCTTCCGCATCAGATGCGCCGGCACATCGAAATCGTCGGTCGCTTCTTTGACGAGGATCCCGGTCGTCCGCAGCCGCGCACCCGGCTCGGACTTGGAATCGATGACACAAACATGCAACCCGCGCAGCGCGGCGGTGCGGGCGCAGGCGAGGCCGGCGAAGCTCGCGCCGACAATGACGAGATCGAAATCCTTCATGGGCATTCCTCCGGCGCGCGATGCTGTTACGCATGCGTGGCGGGATTAAGACGGCAGCGGAACTGCTTCCCTTGTCCATCATGGCCGCCCTTGTGGCGCCATCCATCCGGCGCGTGGCCACGCGCCGAAGAGAATCTACCGCTTGCGGACGCTCGCGCGATGGATGGCCGGGTCAAGCCCGGCCATGACGGTTAGGGGCCGGAGAGAGCCGCGCCCTAGGCGCGCAGCGTGCCGCCGGTCGCTTTGGTCACGGCGGCGACGATTTTCTGCGCCACGGCGTCGATTTCCGCGTCTGTGAGCGTGCGATCGGTGGGCTGCAGGCGGACGGCGATGGCAAGCGATTTCTTGCCTTCCGGTACACCCTTGCCTTCGTAGAGATCGAACACATCCACGCGCTCTATGAGAGCGCGCTCGGCAGATTTCGCCGCCTTGATCACCTCGTCTGCGGAAACCGTCGCGTCCAGCAGGAACGCAAAATCGCGTTCGACCGGCTGAAAGGGCGATGGCGCAAATGGGGGCCGGGCTTTGCCCTTGCTCTTCGGCTCCGGAATGGCATCGAGGAACACCTCGAAGGCAACTGCCGGGCCTTTCACATCAAAGGCGGCCAGCACTTTCGGGTGCAGTTCGCCGAAATAAGCGAGAACTTTGGGGCCGAGCGCCAGCGTGCCGGAACGGCCAGGGTGATACCAGGCGGGAGCACCTGGCTTCACCGGCGCGCTCATTGGGCCGCCCATCGTGGTTTCGACGGCCGCAAACATGTCTGCCTTTGCGTCGAAGGCATCCGGCGCATGCGCGGCTTTCGTCCAGCTGCGTTGCGGCTCGCCGATGCGAACCCCGGCCGCAACCGTCTGCTGCGCGCCCGGCATACCGCTCTCGAACTGGGCGCCGATCTCGAACAGGGTGAGATCGTTGAACCCGCGCGCCTGGTTGCGCTGCGCCGCGGCCAATAGCGATGGCAATAGACTCGGCCGCAGCGCATCGAGATCGGCGGCGATGGGATTTTCGAGTTGCCGCGCCTTGTCGCCGCCTCCGAACAACGCTGCGTGCGCGCGCGGAATGAAGGAGAAGTTTATCGTCTCGTTGAAGCCGCGGCTCGCGATGGCGCGGCGCACCAGCCTGGTGCGGCGCTGCGCCGGCGTGAGCGTCGGGCGCGCAATGGCGTTGGGGCGGGACATGGCCTGTGACGGCACATTCTCGAGGCCGTAGATACGGACGACCTCTTCGACGAGATCGGCCGTGCCTTCCACATCGCTACGCCATGACGACGGCTGCACAGACAAAGGTTCGTCGCCGCTCACCGCGAACCCGAGTTTCGTCAGGATGCGGACGATTTCCGGCTTTGACACCTCCACGCCGGCCAGCCGCTTAACGGCGGCAGGCGAGAACGCAATGGCCCGCTTCCATTCGGGCACTGCGCCGGCAACCACAATCTCCGACGGCTCGCCGCCGCAGAACTGGAGAATGAGTTTCGTCGCCAGTTCCAGTCCCGGCACCACGAACTCCGGATCGACGCCGCGCTCGAAGCGGTATCGTGCATCTGACAGGATGCCGAGCTTGCGCCCGGTCTGCGCGATGCGCGCGGGATCGAAATAGGCGGACTCGATGAACACGTTGGTGGTGGATTCGGTGCAGGCCGTGTCCTCGCCGCCCATCACGCCGGCGATCCCGCGCGCGGCTTTTTCGTCGGCGATGACGCACATCGCGGAATCGAGTGTGTAGGTTTTCCCGTCGAGCGCCGGGATCTGCTCGCCGTCTTCCGCCAACCGCGCCTGCATGTCGCCGACAAGCTTGTCGGCATCGAACACATGCAGCGGTCGGCCGCGGTCGAGCGACAGCAGATTGCTCACGTCCACCAGCGCGGAAATCGGCCGCAGGCCCACCGCCTTCAGCCGATCCTGCACCCATTGCGGCGAAGGGCCGTCCTTCACATTGCGAATGAGTCGTCCGGCAAACAGCGGGCAGGCGCTGGCCGTTTCCGGCGTGAAGTTCAGGTGGATTTTCTTTGGGCAAGGGAATGTGCCCGAAATCGAGTTCACCGAACCATCCTTCAGAGCGCCGAAATCGGCGGCCGCCAGATCGCGGGCGATGCCGTAGACGCTGGTGGCATCGCCGCGATTGGGCGTGATCGCCACGTCAATGACGGGATCGTTCAAGCCCAGCGCGCGCGCCGCCGGCTCTCCGATCTTTGCGTCCGCCGCCAATTCGATGATGCCGTCGTGATCATCGCCCAACTGCAGCTCGCGCGCCGAGCACAGCATGCCGCGCGATTCCACGCCGCGAATGGTGCCCACCTTCAGCACATCGCCGGTCGCTGGGATGACAACGCCAGGTTTGGCGAACACCGCCTTCATGCCGGTATGCGCATTCGTCGCGCCGCAGACGACTTGAACCGGTTCACCACTTCCCGTGTCCACCATGCACAGCTTCAGCTTGTCGGCATTGGGATGCTTCTCGGCGGAGATGACGTGCGCGACGGTGAAGTCTTTCAGCCGCGCGCCGGCATCCTCGATCGATTCCACTTCGAGCCCGATGGAGGTGAGCTTGTCGCCAACCGTCTGCGCATCGGCTTCGGTTTCCAGGTGATCCTTCAGCCAAGAGAGCGTGAACTTCATTGGGCTGTTCCCGCCTCTTTCCTCCCCCGTTCACGGGGGAGGTGGGCCGAAGGGCCGGAGGGGGCGAACGCAAGTCCCCCTTCCGCTTCGCGGCGCTTCGCTTGCTCGGCACCTCCCCCGCAAGCGGGGGAGGAAAGGAATGCGTGCGCTTGTGGGCATCCACTCATCGCGACAAGCCTCCGTCGAGAGTCGGAATATCCAAGGGCGCGAAGCCGAAATGCTTCAGCCAGCGGATGTCGGATTCGAAGAACGGCCGGATGTCCGGAATGCCATATTTCAGCATCGCGAGGCGATCGATACCGCCGCCGAAGGCGTAGCCCTGATATTTCTCTGGATCAATGCCGCACATGGTGAGCACCTTCGGGTGCACCATGCCGGAGCCCGCGAGCTCCAGCCAATCGTTGCCATGGCCGAAGGTGATCTTGCCTGGCACCGAACGGTCGCAGCGCAGATCCCATTCCACCGACGGCTCGGTGAAGGGAAAGAAGGAGGGCCGCGCACGCAATTCCACCTTCTCCACTTCGAAGAATGCCTTGCATAATTCTTCCAAGGTCCATTTCAGGTGACCGAGATTCGTCACCCCGTCGATCACCAGCCCCTCGAACTGGTGAAACATGGGCGAATGCGTGGCGTCGGAATCCACGCGATAGGTGCGCCCCGGCGAGATGATGCGGATCGGTGGCTTCTGCGCCAACATGGTGCGCACCTGCACCGGCGAGGTGTGCGTGCGCAGCACGTGCCTGGAACCATCAGCCTGCGGCGCCACATAGAAGGTGTCGTGCATCTGCCGCGCGGGATGATCCGGCGGAATGTTCAGCCTGGTGAAATTGTAATCGTCGAATTCGACATCCGGTCCTTCAGCGACCGAGAATCCTAAATCGGCAAAGATGGCGGTGATCTCGTCCAGCACTTGTGAGACCGGATGGATCGTGCCTTGCGGTTCCAGGCGCACGGGCAAGGTGGCATCCATGCGCTCCGAAGCCAGCCGCGCGTTCAGCGCCTGCTCCTGCAATTCGGCTTTGCGCGCTGCAATTGCGTTGCTGACGCGATCACGCAGCGTGTTGAACTGCGGACCCCTATCCTTCCGATCCTCAGGCGACATGCCGCCGAGGGTCTTCAGGAGCTCGCTGATCGAACCCTTCTTGCCGAGCGCAGCCACACGCAACTGCTCCAGCGCGGCTTCGTCGGCCGCCGCGGCAATCGCGCCGGCAATTTCACGTTCAAGGGTGTGAAGGTCGCTCATGTCGCAATCTCAATCGGAACAACTTGAATAACTGGCGGCTGGCGAATGCCAGCGCCGGGACGCTCCGATGGACGATCGACTTAAGCGGACGCCTGATCCACCAGAGCCTTGAAGGCCGCGGGCTCGTGAATGGCGAGGTCGGACAGAACCTTGCGGTCGATCTCGATCCCCGCTTTGGCGAGCCCGCTGATAAATCGGCTGTAGGTGAGACCGTGCTCGCGGCAACCGGCGTTAATCCGCTGAATCCAGAGGGCGCGGAAATTCCGCTTCTTCAGCTTGCGGCCGATATAGTTGTGCTGCAGCGAGCGATCCACCGCGGCGTTGGCGGTGGTGATGTTGTTCTTGCGGCGGCCCCGAAAGCCTTTGGCCTGCTGCAGAACCTTCTTGCGGCGGGCGTGGCTGGGAACGGCGCGTGGGGCGCGGGACATGGATCAGCCCTCCTTACGCGTACGGCATCCAGCGCTTGATGCGCTGGGTTTCGGAGGCGCTCATGGTCGAGGTGCCGCGCAGGTCGCGGATTTGCTCGTTGGAGCGCTTGATCATGCCGTGGCGCTTGCCCGCCTGGCCGTGCTTGATTTTGCCGCCCGCGGTGAACCGGAAGCGCTTTTTCGCGCTCGATTTGGTCTTCATTTTGGGCATTTTGCTTCTCCTTGGAGCACGCAGGCTCCGGTCGCATTTCAGGGTCGCCACGGCATGCCCTTACGCCGGGCGGCCCGAAAGAGCCGCGGGTTATACGGAAAGTTGCCGCGAATTCAAGCCAAACCGTAGGCAAGCCCGTTATGCTATGGACCATGATTCACGATCTGCCCGCCCGATATCGCCAGTTTGCCCGCTGGATTTTCGTGCCCGCGGTCGCGGTGGTGGTCTGGGGGGAGCTGAAGCCCAGCGCCCATGGGCCCGAGAACGGGTTCGACAAGGTTCTCCACTTCACCGCCTATTTCGGGCTTGCGGGAATAGCCACGGTGGCACTTGGCCGCCAACGCCCCGCAGTCTTGGCGGCCACAGGACTGGCGGCATTTGGCGGTGCGATGGAAATTGTGCAGAGTTTCGTCGGCCGGGACGCGGAATGGGGCGACGAGCTCGCCAACGTCGCGGGCGTTTGTGCCGGGCTCGGAGCAGCCTTGCTCAGCGTGCAGGCCGTTGAGTGGATTCAGCATCGGATAGCCGCGAGGCAGGAGGGGCCGGATGAAAATGTTCGATGAATTCAAAAAATTCGCCATGCGCGGCAATGTCGTCGATCTCGCTGTCGGTGTGGTGATCGGCGCAGCCTTTACCGGGATCGTGAATTCGCTGGTAAAGGACATCATCACGCCGCCCATCGGGCTGGCCTTGGGTGGGATCGATTTCTCGAACTTCTTCGTCACGCTGAAAGGCCCGCATCTCGCAACCATTGCCGAAGCGCAGAAGGCCGGCGCGGTCACCCTCAATTACGGCCTCTTCATCAACGCGCTGATCAATTTCATTGTCGTGGCGATCGCGCTGTTCCTGCTGATCCGCGCCATCAACCGGCTCACAACACCCGAAACGCCGGCTGAGGAAGCTGCAGCGGCGCCTCTGCCGCCGCCGGAAGAAGTGCTGCTGCTGCGCGAAATCCGCGACGAGCTGAAAGCCCGGTAAGCGCTTTATTGTCCGGCAGCTTGCTTCTGCAGCTTCTTTGAAGCGATCTGTCGCCAGCGGCGCTCCAGCATGCCGCGCAGGGTTTTTGCATCCAGATTTTTCAGCCGCGCAAGCACGCTGGGATAATTCCGGTAATGCGGCGTGATGTGGAACAGCGCGGGATCGCTCTCCAGCAGCATGTCGCGCTCGTCCATCGAGGCCACCACGAGCACAAGCGAATGGTCTTCGTTGCGCAGGCGGGTGAAGAATTTCTTCTCGATCTTGTATGACGGATAACCGTAATGCGAGCTTTCGACCACGCCAGGGAATGACATTACAATCTTCTCTACCTGCGCTCTGGTCAGGGCCACGCTCCGCTCCGCTATTTGGAAAACACGGTCGCGCCGCGCGGATTGGCGTTGAGCTCGATCATGGCCGCAAGACGCTCCGCCGCGCACTTTGCGAATTTCAACGTCACGGCCTTGCGGCGGCTCGGGTGCAGCTGCCATTGCGGCGAAGGGCGCACGATCGCGCCGCCATAGCGGTCTGCCACAATGAGGCCTGTCCCTATCGGCACGAACTCATCCGGAAAATCCGGTGGGATCGCAAAATAGAAACGATCGCAGAACTCCAGGTACTCGGGCCATTTCCTGTCGCCCTTGAGATCGGCAAGCGCCACCTTGATTTCCACGCCCAGCATGCAGCCGTCGGCGCCTAAGGCTGCCACATCCAATCGCCGTCCGTTCGCCAACGTAAATTCAAGGATTGGGCTATAGCCCTCCTGCATCAGCAAACGGCTGGCGCCGCGGGCGACATCGGCAGCGATGATGCTCATCGCGCCATAGGAACATTCAAGGAACCGAATTGCAACGGCGATTATCCCGGACTTGACAGATTGGGGTTTACCCCGTCACGACTCCTGTGGACCGCGTTCGGGCGATGGCGCGTGCCATGACCGGGAGGGGTATTCTTCCGGCGACGGACGACTGGCGAGGATTCGAACGTGGTTAGCCGAGGTAGCCGCCAACAGGCGCCGAAGATGTCAGAAATGGAGATGGCTTGGCGCCCGTGCGTTGCGGCAACCGCCCCTTGTTTTGGCGTTGCCGCGTGGGTGCTGGCTGTGAGCGCGTCAGGAACAGCGGTAGTGGCCACTGTCGCACTCTTTTCGGTCGTGGCATTCCTGCTGACGATCTGGGCACTATTCTGGAAACGAATAAACGAGCATAGGCCCAAGCTTCGCGCATTCTTGGCGTACAATGGTTCTAAGATTGCAGCCGTGGCCGCTCCGGTGGTTCTGTTGCTAGCCGTTCTGGTGAGCGCGGATGCCGCAATTCGCTTTAGCGCTCTGCGGCACCAAGAGAAGACAGATGCTCTCCAAGGACGAGTATTTGAGCTTGAGCTAAAGGGTCAGCGCCTCCAAGGCGAAGCGGATTACCGGCGAATAGTCATTCGAGGTGTGGATGGCACCGGTGGATT
>DATAVW010000127.1:0-12335 GCA_036267515.1 Rhizomicrobium sp. | reverse complement strand
GGAAGTCAAGAAGAAGATTGAGGGCGCCTTGAAGCGCATTGCGCAACTCGACGCCAATCACATCACCGTTGAAGCCAACGGCAGCGAGGTCGTCCTGCAAGGCAGCGTGCGCTCGTGGGCGGAACGTGATGAAGCTGAGCGGGCCGCCTGGCTTGCGCCTGGCGTCACCAAGGTCGAGAATCGCATCACGCTCACTTACTAGCAATTCACCGCCGGTCGGGGCGCCTGCGCCTAGTGGCCCCGCCGGCGGCGGGGCCATAACGAGAATACTATGCAATGGCCTGAGCGTTGGCATCGCGGCAAGGCCGAATGGGATATTCTGAGCTACTATCAACGATTCGAGAGCGCGATCGCGTTGGTGCTGACCATTGTCATTGCGCTTATCATCCTCGTCGCGCTGTACCGGTTGAGCATCGGCGTGCTGACCGAGCTTCTATTCGGAGCCGCCGATCCCCTGGAACACGCCGTGTTCCAATCAAACCAAGATCGTGCTGCTGATTGCGCTGTTGGCGGTGGCGCGCAAGTTCATCATTCTGGATATGCGTGAAACGAGTGCGGAATATCTGTTGGCCTTGGCGGCAATAACGCTCGCGCTCGGTGTCACCTATCGGCTCATGCGATTCGGTGCAGATCCAATCGATCGCTTAGGCGGCAACCGCCGGGCGACTGCTTCGGGCGGCGAGCGCGAGAGCGGCATACATCACCCCGGTAAAGATGAGATTGATGCCGAGCAATAGTCCAACGATCCACAGCGCGTCCGCCGGCCAACCAATCAACAGAAAGGCGCCGACGACGATGCTGCCAATCCCCGTGGCAATCAGCCAACCCCACCCGGCAAGGGGCCTCGCGGCCATCGCAAACATTATCCGCAACACCCCGTCCGCGATGAAGAGAACCGCGATCAGAACGGCAAGGGCTACCGCACCGCCGATTGGATTCAGCGCGACCATTAGCCCGGCGATTGCGTAAAGTACGCCGCCCAGCCCATACCACGCGGAGCGGGGCCAGGCCTTGACCTTAAACGCATGAATCAGCTGGATGACGGCCGTTAGGATGAGCACTGCGCCAAAGACTGCTACGGCCGCAAGTGAAGCGATGATGGGGCTGGCAATGGCAATGAAGCCCGCAATGATTTGCATGATGCTAAGAGCGAACAGCCATTTCCAACGATGTCCCAATACCGTCGTCGCCGCGTCTGCTTCCATTGATTCGGTTGACCTCACCGGTGCCGCCAGCGTCCGTCCACCCAGGTCCAACCGTGTCCGCGAGCCACCCACCTTCCGCCGATCCACACGGCACCGGGGAACGGCGGCACCGTGTATTGCCCGGGAACCCAAACGTATTGCGTGCCGTTCCAGCTCCAATACCCGGGAGTCCAGACGTTACCCGGCGCGGGCGGCGGCGGGATTGTCTCAACCACGGCTGCAGGCGGGGTGAGGGCAACCGAAAATCCGACGCGGGCAGACCAACTCGGAGGACCGGCGAGGAGCAATGCCGATCCGCAAAGGACCGCAAAAATCCAGCGATGTTTCATGCTAGACCCCCAGACGCCGCGCCAGCTTGACGGGCGACCATTCCTCGTACAGCTGATCGGGATTGGCAATCGGCGCACCCGTGATCGCATCGAGCGCGATTCGCTCGTGCTTCTGTCCCTTCATGACCTCCACATTGTATGCGAGCACCGCGTTGCTTCCCGACAGCGGTTTCGCAAGGCCCGCGCCGACCGCCGACTCCTTCGCCTTGCGCTCAGCGATCCCGATGGCGTCCGCCAGCGGCAGCTTTGCCTTATAGATACTCTTCATATACTCGGTCAGCTTCCGGCCCACCATCCACTCCGGAAGCTGCGCAATATCGATCGAAGTCACTGTATCGTTGATGCTGGCTATGTGCATGTCGAGAAGCTCTTCACCCTTCGCAATCACTGCATCGAAAGAGATTTCTCCGGGTTCATCCGATAGCCGAATCTCCAACACTTTGCCGCCCGTACCCTGTTCCAGCGCTTGCACGGCTTGCCCCAGCGAACCCTCGTGCAAGCCGGGATCGGTCCCTCGCGACATAGCTGGCTGCAACACCGAGAGACTGAGGACGGCCGAGACAAGATTCGCGAGAATTAAAGCTTTCATGGGCTTGCACCCCGCTGTGGTTGTTCGTCACACTGCGCCCAGGAACGCAATTCGCGCTGCGCGCCAAACATCGATGCATCTTTGATCCTCGCATTGATTTCGGCCGCGCTAGCGCGCGCAGCAAGACGAATGCCTTCCGTCACCCCGGCAGCACCACTCACGCGCCCCGAGCAGCCCGAGGCCCTCAACCGTTGATAGTTCCATTCGAGCTCGCCCGCCAAGGTTATCCATCCATCCTTGACCGTGCTCTTGATGTGCCCGCATGAAAAGGGCAGTACTTCATTGAGATTTGCGATCAGGTCGCGCGCGACCTCCGGATCGGGCCTCGAATCCGACCCACCAAGAGGGACTTGGATCTCGTTTGCGATCGTCATGCCTCCGCTGATGCGCCTCGCAAGTGTCTCGGCATGCAGCTTTTGGCGGCAGCTGTGAACTGATCCCACCAAGGTAAGGATGCCGCCGTCGACCGATACGGCGATATCGGCCGACTCCGCGTCGGGGTCAGATCGAATCTCGTCTTCTACATCGCGCTTCACGTCATCGTCGGTTCTCATGGTGAAATTCCTCCTACTTGGAGTCCGCGTTCTATTATGAGATTCCGGCGTTCGACCGCCTTGACCTAGGTCAATTTAGGAACGCGATTGATGCCTATCAATGCACAGCGCGGCTACGCTGCCTAGCATCGCACCGAATCGAGACCGAACATTCGACAGCACCCAAGTGAGGGACGAGGTGTGACCATGCGAGCGCTACGGATTTACGGGGCGAGTGCCGTGGCAATGGGCCTGCTCGCCTCCCTGAGTAGTTGCAAGAGCACCGGCGTGGGCGAAGGCGCATCAGACAGCGGCGATGTGCAAGCTCAGTTTACTTGGCAGCAAACGGAGCCCTTATCCGGCACTCTCGCCGCGACCTTGACGGGGCAAGGCGGCTCAATGGAGAGCTATCAAGGTAAGTTCTACCAAATTACGAGCAATTCAGAGATCGACACGCTGGGTCCGCTATGGCATCCCTGGCATCCGGGATGGGGTGGATGGGCCTATTGGGATCCCGAGCCTGCGCAGGCACTGGTCACACACTATACTGGGCACGTGCTCGCCAATCTCGCCGGCCCGGACGGGAAACGCATGCGCTGCGAGTTTCAGCTGATACGCGCGGATGAGGGGATGAAAGGCGGCGGCCAGGGTCGCTGCCAGCTAGGCTCCGGAAAAACCATCAGGGCTGAGTTCTCGCCGCCCTGAGCCGTTATTCTGCTAAAAGAGTATTCATGAGTACGTTGCCCCGTGTTGCGGAATCCACGCGTGAACAAATAAGCCGTGAATTCGACGACGTGGGGCCCGATGCTTGCGTTGCCGACATTTCGGCTCACCTGCGTGACAACAATCCTGAGTGGCTGCAGATGGCCGCCAAGTGTGCCGCGGACGTCGGTGATGAGCGGCGGATCATGGGCGGATTCTGCATGTTCTACCGCTTATTGGTTGCACAAATGGCATCGAGCTATCCGTTCGGGACGGCCTCGGGCATGCCTGCCGTGCTCAATCCACTGCCCCGTGTCACAGCGAAGACCCGCGCTTCGATCGTGGCGGAGATCGATCTGCGCGGTGCAGAAGCGTTCATCCGCGACGCCATCCAGAGGTTGGAGAGGGACAATCCGGAGTTGCTGCAGATGGCGCATTTTTTTGCATCTGAGCAGGATAACTATCGCGGAATCATTCAGGGATTCGCACTGCTTTACGCAGCGCTGGCCATACAGTCGAGCACCGATAGACTGTCGGTGCACTAATGCCAGGCGATGCTCAGGGGCTGTCGAGCGCTTTTCTGATGACTGTCAGAAGCTCATCGTCGCTGAAGGGCTTGGGAAACAGCGCAAGCGCGCCTGCCTGCAAGGCTTGCGCGCGCAGGTGGCCGTCGCGATCTTCCTGGGAAGTGACGAACGCAACAGGAACATCGTGGCCGGTCGCCGCCAAGTGTCGTTGCAGCTCGAGGCCGGTCATGCCGGGAAGCTGCATATCGAGAATCAGGCACGCGACTTGATCGCGATGACTGGACTCTAAGAACTCTTCCGCTGAACCAAACGTAATCGCTCTTAAGCCTGCCGAGCCGAGCAATCCTTTGAGTGCTTCGCGAAGCGAGGGTTCGTCATCCACGATGGCGATGTAGAGTTTTCTGGTGCGTTGCGCGATGGAGCATTTTAGAGCGTGGACTTGGTCAGGCTCAATTACATTCAGGCAGGGCTTTGCGGGGAGCTGTGCAAACGCATCATCTCCGTGATTCGCACCAGTTCCGGAAGCGATTTCGCCTCCATTTTTAACATAATGTGACGCCGATGAACCTTGACTGTAACCTCGCTGAGATCGAGCCTGGAGGCGACCTGCTTGTTGGGCAAACCGCGAACAACCAGAATGGCCACCTCTTTTTCACGCTGGGTCAACGTCGCATAGCGCCAACGGATCTCGGCCAGCTCGGCGCGTGCCGCTATCGAAGCGCGGTCTCGCGCCAACGCCTGACAAATCGCATCCAGCAAATCTTGATCACGAAACGGCTTGGATAGAAATTCGGCCGCACCCGCCTTCATGGCTTTGACCGACATCGGGATGTCCCCGTGAGCTGTGACAAATATGATTGGGATTTCCCGACCCTGGTAGGCAAGTTCGCGCTGCAGATCGAGTCCGCTCAACCCCGGCATGCGTACATCGAGCACCAGGCAGGCGGGCGATTGCGGCGGCGACCGCCGCAGATATTCGTGCGCGGAAGCGTAAGTCTCGACCTCTAAACCAATGGAACGAATTAGGCTACTCAACGCTTCACGGACCGATTGATCGTCGTCAACCACGAAGACCATGGAGCTGGCGGAAATCATGGATGGCCCGACGCGGCTGTGGGCAAGACGAACTGAAAGGTCTCGCCCCGGCCGGCATTCTTCGTTGCCCAAAGCCGTCCTTGATTAGCCTCAATGATCGAACGGCTGATCGCAAGCCCCATTCCGATACCGTCAGGCTTGGTGCTGAAGAAGGCATCGAAAATTCTTTGGCGTTGCGCGGCCGCAATGCCCGGGCCTGAGTCAGAAACGGCGATGCGCACCGTATTTTCGCCATGACTGCCTACTGCCAACCGCAGCACTCGCGGCTGCGCGACCTTTTCCATCGCTTCGATCGCATTCAGCATTAGATTTAAGACGACCTGCTGCAATTGAATTCGGTCCGCGAAGACTCGTGGCGTGCCAGGCGTTATTTCGAGGTGCAACTCGATCAGCTGCGTCTTCAGCTTGTCTTGCACGAAGCCGATCACTTCGTGAATCACTTCGTCAGGGTCGAGGGGCACCTTGTGCAGTTCTCCGCGCCGTAGAAAGCCTCGGATACGTGAAATGACGTCGCTGGCGCGCGCAGCATCGCGGCCGATGCGCTCGGCGGCATCGCTCGCCTCAGCGGTGTTGGGCGGCGCGGCCGCGAGCCAACGGCGGCATGCACTAGCGTTGGCAACCACCGCCGCGAGGGGCTGGTTCACTTCATGGGCAATCGAGGCAGCGAGCTCGCCCATGAGCGTGCCACGCGTGACCCGCGCCAGATCCGCTTGCGCCTGGGCCAGGGCCCCCTCCGTCTGTTTGCGCGCGCTGATATCCTCGATGATCTCGACCAAAAGGTCCGGCGCATTTTCGACACTGGGAATGAGCGCCGCGCTGGTATTCCCCCAGATTACGCACCCGTCCTTCCGGTAGTAGCGCTGCTGCGCGTGGTACTCGGGAATACTACGTTCACGCAACTGATCGATGCGCGCCTGCGCCCCCTCCCAATCCTCCTCCGGAGTGATCTCGTTGAGACTCAGCTTCCGCAACTCCACTTCCGTATATCCAAGCATGTTTTGCAGCGCTCGGTTGGCCGCCACGAAGCGCCCGGCGGCATCGGTCAGCCAGATGCCCACAGCCGAATTGTCGTAGATCGCACGCCATCGCAGCTCCGACTCTTGCCTTGCCTGTTCCGCGCGCTTGGATTCCGACACGTCCCGACTGACCGTGGCCAAGGCGATGCGGCGGCCGGTTGCCACGTCGCTGATGAAGAATATCCGTTGCTGCATCGGGATCGCGTGTCCGGTTCTAAAGTTGCGGAAACGAATTTCGCCGTCCCAATGCCCGTCCCGGGTCACAGCAGGTAACGCCTGCTTTGCGAGCTTCTCGCGGTCTGCCTCAACGACGAATTCAAAGATGTTGCCGCCGAACTCTCCCTCGAGACCCAGCAATTTTCGGCCCTGCGGATTAACGAACTGGACCTCACCTTCAAGCGAGGCAATGCCGATGAAATCGGGACTGGCTTCCACCAGTGAGGCAAGCTTGCGGCGTTCGTCCTCGGCCAGCTTGCTTTCGATCGTGGCCGCCGCGTGTCTGGCGAAAAGGTCGGTCAGGCGCAGATCATGTTCGGTTGGCCGATGCGGGCGGCGAAAATGAGTCGAGATGATGCCCAACGGCTTACCGCTGCGATCACGGAACGGCGTGGATTGCAGGGCGCGAAATCCCACGGCGGCCGCGATTGCGCGGTGCGAAGCAAAGCCAGCGTCAGTTTCGACATCTTCGATGACAACGCACACTTGGCGCTTCAGGGCCCTGTCGCCGGCCGAGACGTCATCGCGCATGTCACGGAAGTAGTCCAGCCATTCTTTGCCAAAACCGCGCTGCGCCACCACCTCAAGTTCTCCGGTCTCGGTGTTGCACAATTGGACCATGCCAAAATCGGCGTTGTGCAGGCCGATCGCCGCATCGAGGACCTCTTCGAGAATTTGTTGCAGTCCAGTATTTTCAGCCAACCGCGTGGTCAGCTCATGCAGCCAGGTCATGGTCGACAATTCAAGGGCGAGCGCGTCCTTCAGCACCAAGGCTGCATCTTCAGCCCGTTTGCGCTCGACAATTTCACGGCTCAGTTCTTGATTGGCCGCGGTCAGTTGGGCGGTCCGTTCGGCCACTCGCCGCTCGAGCTCATCCGCCGCGCGCCGATGCGCATTGAATACGCGAGCTTCTTGCATGCCGACGGCGGCCGCGTTGCCCGCAACGCGCAGCAGCAGCATCTCGTTCTTCGTTGGAAAGTTACTGCGCTGCGATACGGCGAGTGCTACGCCCAATTCGTCATGAACTCCAAAATGGAAGGGCGCGATTTTGACGACCCCGTGCCCCAGCGGATTCGCTATTGCAACCGGCGTGGTGGGCAAGTCCCCGCCGAGAAAGTTTCTTAGATCTCGACGGAATTGTTCAGCGGAAATCGGAGGGGCACGGCACTGCGGCAGCCGTATCAGCTCGATACCCGAGTCGATAAGCGAATCGCGCACGCACGCGTAAGCGAAATCCAGGTCCAGTATGCAAACTACCGCGTCGAGCAGCATGCCGACGAAGTCATACGATTGCTGTCCGCTCAAAATAGACGGAAGCGCCTGAATGCTAATCAGGTCATTGATGCGACTCTGGAAATCTACCGCCTGCTTGTGATGCACGGGGTTTGCCGACCATTGATCCGAGCTGCGCCGGCCAATTGCCGCGGCGTTATCGCGAGCCAAAGTTCAGTCGCCAACTTTTTTATTGGCGGCGCAGCGGTCAACAACCGCGCTGCGGTGACTATAGGCGCATCCTTTGATTTTCGCAAAGCCCGCGCGAAGCTCTACACTACAAAGAATCGGCATGGCACATCTGAATTGACCCGCGTCAAGGCAGCTGGGCCTCAGCGGCCACACGCTCTCAATCATGAGGCGCAACAGAGCTACCCAGTTTGCTGCCGCACTTGCGGCACTGGCCGCCTGCGCTGGATGCGCTGGATGCGCTTCACAGCCGCCCCCGCCGCCCACGCCGATGGAGCCATCGCCACCGGAAACCAATGTGTATTTCTACCCCATGCGTGGCCAGCCCCCCGAGCAGCAGGATCGCGACAAGTACGAGTGCAATTCTTGGGCGGTGCAACAGAGCAGCTTTGATCCGAGCCTTCCGAACGTGCCGCCGCATTTGCATGTTGTTGTCTCGAACGCGGGCCCACCGCCGGGTTCGGGAATCGCGGCGGGAGCGGTGACGGGTGCATTTCTGGGCGCAGCCGTCTCCCGCCCCTGGCAAGCGGGACCCGGAGCACTTGTCGGCGCGCTGGCCGGCGCGGCGATTGGCGGATTGGCCGAAAACGCCGCGGCCCAGCGGACAAGCGCGCAACTGGCTGCTCAGGCCAACAATGCTCAAGCAGCAGCGCTCGAACAGAAGGCGAGAAATTATCGGCGGGCGATGAGCGCCTGCCTGGAAGGCCGGGGCTACAACGTCCGCTGACTCTGCGGCACAGCAACGCACTGAAATGGAGCAGGGTGATGAGATGACGACACGTTGGGGATTGCTTGCGCGGCGTCGGCTGAGGCTTGCCGCCCTACTGCTGATGGCGGTAGGCGGCGCGGCGATCGCCCAACACACCGCAATTCATGCAGGAGCGCATCAACACTTTGACGGCCGCTTTTCGCACAATCGGTATTACTTCGATCACGGCTACTCGGTTCACAGACCCCCGGGCGAGTATCGCGAATTTCGCGGCGCTGACGGTGGGCGGTACGGGTTCCACGACGGCAACTGGTACCGTTCGCGCAACCGCGATTGGGTGATCGTGGGCGCACCTATCGGGGTATTCGTGCCTACTCTGCCGCCTTACTTTACGACGGTCTGGTGGAATGGGAGTCCGTACTACTACGCCAACGACACATACTATGTGTGGAACGATTCGCAGCAGCAGTATCAGGTCGTGGCACCGCCCGAGACCATGGATGCTGTCGGGACGACCCAGGCCCCCGCGAGCGACCAGCTTTACGTCTATCCGAACAAGGGACAGTCTCCCGAGCAGCAGGAAAACGATCGCTACGAATGCCACCATTTAGCGGTTCAACAAAGCGGCTTTGATCCTACCAAAGCCGGCGGCGGCGTCGCGCCGGAGGTCGCAGTAGCGAAGCGCAACGAGTACTTCAACACCCGGGTGGCATGCTTTGAGTCGCGTGGCTACTCCGTGCGCTAGGGCCAGCTGAGGGTGCACACCGTGCAAGTCACAAGAAGTACGTTGGCTCTCGCGCTTGCCGCTTCTTCAATCCTAAGGGATAGTCGTTTACGTTAAGCGTCATATCATGCGGGTAATTACCTCATCCAGTCGGAAGTCACGTCAAAAACATTTGCGGCAGGCACCGCTCCAGGAACCTCTCTGCATCAACAACGTCTTGCGGATCGGATGCGCCGCCCAGCTCGGCGGTGGATATATGCGAGAGGAGAAGGGTACCGCGTTTCCCTTTCAAAGCCGCGACAAAGCGGTTTTGCATCCGCCGGTCATCGGAAAAAAGTCGTATGCCCCAGTGATCGAGGTAAACGGTGGGCGAATCGAATGTCTGGCCGACTCTGCGCCCTTCGGGTGAATCGAAAACATTAATTGGCATCCTGTGTTTTCCGATTCCGGGTTGGGGATTGATTTCCGCTTCTGGCTGAGGCACTCGTTTGTTGGATGATTTTCTCTCGGCCATTTTCGTGCTCCCGATCGGTAATTGCATACGTAGTGAGGGATCGCGAGGTCACCCCAACTCGTCAGTGAAATGTGATGCGACTTGGACGGAGTAAGGTTGAGTCGCAGATTTGCAGAGCGAGTGTGATACGCGTGAGCGCGTACATGGTGGGGAGTGTCAATGGTGGGGGAGTTACCGAACTACGGAAACGCGAAGATGCGATCTTGTTATTTCTCAGCCAGCTAGCGCTGCATCTGTGTAGGTTCGATTCGCCCCATCGCCATGCTCTGTCACTTTCTGATTGATTTATAAGGAAATTATTTTAGATGGTGGGCCGTGGGCGACTCGGACTGTTCCGCCGGTTTTCGTCCGGATAAAACTCAAATGAATTCTGGTACTTGCATGGGCTTGATCGAGACGTGAGAGTTCAGAGCCGGCAGGGAAAGAAGGCTGCGAATGTGGTAATATCTGTTGCCACCCGATATTACGAGAATGTCATGACGACGCTAACTGTTAAGATTCCAGAAGCGCTGGAGCGCGGTATTGCCATGGCTGCCCGCCGCGAACGCGTGACGAAGTCAGAATTGGTCCGGCGCGCAATGGCGAAATATGTCGCGCAAATTGGCGAAGACCATAAATTTCAATCGGCCCTGGATTTGGCTGGTGGCTTGATCGGAAGTGTGCGAGGCGGTCCTGTAGATCTCGCGACGAACGCAAAATATATGGATGACTACGGCAAGTGATACGGCCAGTCGTTCTGCTGGATACAGGTCCGCTGGTGGCCGCGCTCAGTCGTAACGACCATGCTCATGCCTGGGCGAAATCACAATTCGCCGCACTCCCCGCGCCTTTTTTGACCTGCGAACCAGTAATTTCGGAAGCGTGCTTCTTACTCCGCCGGCATCGGGGCGGCGCTAGTGGCGTCTTGGCCTTAGTCGAATCCGGGGCGCTGCGATTTGGGATGAGTCTGGCCGAGGAGGCTCCGGCGGTTCGCAAACTCTTTGATCGCTACCACAACGTCCCCGCGTCGCTGGCGGACGTCTGCCTCGTTCGAATGGCCGAGATTTACGATCGGTGTCTCGTGCTCTCGCTGGATTCCGATTTCCATATTTATCGTCGCCACGGACGCAAAACCATTCCTCTGTCGCGGCCGGACTCGCTTTAGCGTTGAGGATCCGCCAGCGCCAGCAACGCGCGCAGGGGCCGGGCCAGCGCCCGGAATGACCATGGTGTCCTTAGCGGTTTCGTCCACCGCAGCTCCCTCTTGAGATGCGATTCTAAGGTAGGTGACGATTTCGGCAAGGCCCGTTGGGGTGGATAGGCCCGGGCCACTTCCGCGAGGGTGACTTGGGGGCGGATCTTCAGAAGCTCGTTGACATGAGCGCAACAGCTTCTCGTCGACCGTGGTCTGCTTGAACAGCGCGGCGAAGTCGAGCTCCGCCTCACCCTTCTCGATTGTCCCCAGGGTCAAGCACCGGCTTGCGCGGCGGTTTGTATAGCGCGCGGCACATCGTAAGGTTCATCTCCGGGGCGAAACCATCGAGCCGTGCGAACTCCGCTGTCGCGGGAGGAATCGCTTTGAGCGCAATGGCGTGGCTCTCGATTTCGTGGATCATGTCCAAAATGCGCCGGTTCTTAAGGTGGGCCCGGTCGTCGACGAAACGGCGTAATTGATCCACGAGTTGCGCGACTGTGCCGTGGACCTTATCACCTGCGTCCAGAAGCATCGGCGGGATGTTACGCACAAGGTCCTCGCGTGGCAGGTCGCGGATCGCTTCCAGTGCGTGCACGGCGCGTAACCACTCCCGCAGCTCGTCCTGCCGTGCCGGGGACATCAAAAATTCCCAGAACGCATCGAAGCTTTTGCCCTGGTCTGAGCGATGGATGTGGTCGGTCTCGCCGAATATTTCTTCCAGCAGCGCACCTTTGGGCTGCGTGCTGATTAGACACGGCACTGGCCCCGCGCGATCTTGTTCACTCGCTTGGCACGGAGAAATTAACCGCTCCAGCGAGCCAAATTGACGTAAGTTCGATTCGCGCCCTCCCCACATGCTGTCCCCACAGTCATTGATTTCTATGGGGTTTTGGTGCGACTTTCGGTGGATGGTGGGCCGTGTAGCCACCACATCACTTGATAAACCATTGATTTATAAATAGATAAAATCGACTTGATTCGCCGATGCCCCCAGTCATGCCCCCGCCAAGGGGTTGGCTGTATCCGGCGGTTGGTGGACTTTACGATCTCAGCCTCGCTGCCAACGGATGCCGACTGCTGAGTTCAATGTGATCATGCTGGTTGATGAAACCGAGGGGCTTTCGACCCGTTGCCGCGCCCGTCATGACCGTTTTTGGTCGACTAATTTGAGGTCTCCGCCGCACCAGGACGAGCTAGCGATGGGTTCGCCTATCTTCCAAGCGTGCACTCCAGCGATTGGTTAGACGGTATTACTTGCCGCCACAGTGCTTTATTGCGTCGAGAAGCTTCGGGTAAAGCTCCACAAGTTTCCGCCAGTGAGATTCAAATGTCGGGTCGCCTGTCCCATCAATGTCGCCAACGGCTGTCCTTGGGAAGGGCGGAGAGTGCGCCAGATAGTCTCGCAGCTTATCTTTTTCAAAAGTGCGCTCAAGGAGGAGCGTCGCAGCATCGGGGCAGCGAGCTTCAATCTCGGCGAACAATTCCTTGAGCGGTTTTCCACCGGGTGCAGTGCAACCGCCAATTTGAAGCCGCGCCGCAAC